>JAEXFF010000344.1 GCA_023400335.1 Bacteroidota bacterium | reverse complement strand
GTGTAGAAGCTATTATACATTCTATGACTCCGGCAGAGCGGGAAATGCCGGATATAATCAACGGTTCCCGGAGAAAACGGATTGCTTTGGGAAGTGGGACTACTGTACAGGATGTCAACCGTTTATTAAAACAATTTGAGGAATCGAAAAAGATGATGAAAATGCTTTCCGGTGGCGGAAAGATGATGCGGCGTATGCCGGGTATGAAGCGGTAGGCAAGGGACGTTCCTGGGAATTAAAAATTTTAAAAGCGGTTGTTCCGCATGATCAATATGAAATTAATAGACGGAAAAGAAATAGCGGCACAGATTAAGCAGGAACTGGCGGACAAAGTAACTCAACTGAAACGGCAGGGACGGAAAATTCCTCATTTAGCTGCTGTATTAGTAGGAAATGACCCCGCCAGTGAGACGTATGTTGCCAGCAAAGTAAAGGCTTGTCAGCAGGTTGGATTTAAAAGTACCGAATTACGTTATCCGGTTGAAATTACGGAAGAGCAGTTGCTGGAAGTTGTTGAAAAACTGAATACGGATCCGGATGTGGACGGATATATCGTTCAGTTGCCTTTGCCGGCGCATATTTCTGAGCAAAGAATAGTATTAGCCATCGATCCGGATAAGGATGTCGATGGATTTCATCCTTGTAATGTCGGGAAAATGGTAACCGGACTGCCTGCTTATTTACCGGCTACTCCTGCCGGGATTGTCGAATTGCTAAGGCGTTATGAAATTCCTACCCGGGGAAAGCATTGTGTTGTAATCGGCCGGAGTAATATCGTCGGGACGCCGATGGCTGTATTGATGTCCCGTAAAGAAAAGTATGCGGATTGTACGGTAACTCTTTGTCATAGCCGTACACAGAACATCCGGGAGATTACCTTACAGGCGGATATCCTGATTGTGGCTTTGGGGAAGCCGCATTTTATAACAGCTGATATGGTAAAGGAAGGGGCTGTTGTGATCGATGTCGGAATTCATCGTGTTCCTTCGGAACAAACGAAATCCGGATTCCGCTTGACCGGAGATGTCGATTTTGAGCAGGTTGCGCCTAAATGTTCTTATATCACGCCAGTGCCGGGGGGAGTAGGGCCGATGACAATTGTTGCCTTATTGCAGAATACATTAAAGGCATGTGAAGGAAAATAGTCAAAGCCGGTGGTGTGTAAAATTGTAGTTTTCTAAATTCTAAGAATGTGGTTCTGAATTACATCTGGATATTTTTCTTTGTAGCTGCTTTTATTGTGGCATTGTTCAAACTGGTATTGGACGGAGATACACAGGTTTTCGGAGCTATGATGAAAGCTACTTTTGATATGTCCAGAACCGGTTTCGAGATTTCTCTCGGTTTGACGGGGGTATTGACCTTTTGGATGGGGATGATGAAAATTGGAGAGAGGGGGGGAGCGGTTGCGATTATGTCCCGTTTGATCAATCCTTTTTTCAGGCGGCTTTTCCCGGAACTTCCTCCGGATAGTCCGGCTTACGGTTCTATCATGATGAATATTGCGGCCAATATGCTGGGTTTGGACAATGCTGCAACTCCTATGGGATTGAAGGCTATGCAACAGATGCAGGAGGGGAATTCCCAAAAAGACAGGGCGACAAATGCTCAAATCATGTTTTTGGTACTGAATACTTCCGGACTGACGATTATACCGGTTTCTGTCATGGTTTACCGGGCACAGTTAGGGGCGGCCAATCCTGCAGATATATTTATTCCGATATTACTGGCAACATATTTTTCTACCCTGGCAGGTTTAATTGCTGTTTCTATCTGGCAGCGGATCAATTTGTTCAACAGGGTTATTCTGGCTTATCTGGTAGGCGGGACAGTTTTGATTGCCGGAATAATCTGGTATTTTTCCACCTTGGATAAAGAAATGATTACAGTGGTTTCCAATGTGGCTAGTAATACCATTCTTTTTTCTATTATTATTGCTTTTATCGGGATGGCAGTCATCCGCCGGATAAATGTGTACGATGCTTTTATTGACGGTGCGAAAGAAGGTTTCTCCGTGGCGATAAAAATCATTCCTTATCTGGTTGCTATTTTGGTAGCGATTGGTGTATTCCGGGCTTCCGGAGCGATGGACGTATTGATGGGAGGGATAGAACGGATGGTGGAAGGCATGGGGTTTAATTCCGATTTTGTGGCGGCATTACCCACGGCTTTGATGAAACCTTTGAGCGGAAGTGGGGCCAGAGGGATGATGATTGATACCATGACTCATTACGGAGCGGATTCTTTTGCCGGGCGTCTGGCTTCTACTTTCCAGGGAGCTACAGACACCACTTTTTATATCATTGCCGTTTATTTTGGGGCTGTGGGGATTAAAAATACCCGCTATGCCGTTCCTTGCGGGTTAATCGCGGATGCCGCCGGTATTATAGCGGCCATTATCATTGCTTATTTATTTTTCACTTGACAAATGAGGCCGGAAATTGTTGTGGGTTTAAGCGGGGGAGTGGACAGCTTTGTCACAGCTCTTCTTTTACAGCAAAAGGGATTCCGGGTAGTAGGAGTGCATTTGAATCTGTGGACGAAAGAAGCGTCTGCAGGGCTTTCCCAATTGTGTGCTCATTTGAATATTCCCTTGCTACAGTACGACGGGACAGAATTATTCCGGCAAAAAGTAGTGGACACCTTTATTTCGGAATATCTGTCAGGGCGTACCCCTAATCCCTGTACATTATGCAATAATACTGTTAAATGGGCGTTATTAAGGAGAGCTGCCACAGAAGCCGGCATAGAGAAAATGGCTACGGGACATTATGTGAGAGTAAAAGACTTTGAAGGGGGGCCTTTCCTTTACAAGGGAGTAGACCCGGTAAAAGATCAGTCTTATTTTTTGTGGGGATTGTCCCGGGAAATACTTTTTGCAGCTTGTACGCCTCTGGGAGATTATACCAAGAAGGAAGTAAAAGCGATGGCCGAGCGGTGTGGATATCCTTCTTTGGCGAAAAAAAAGGAAAGCATGAGTATTTGTTTTCTGGAAGGACGGGATTACCGTGAATTTATTCTGCTGCAGCTTCCTCAGCTGGCTGAGAAAACAGGAAATATTGTGGATTTATCAGGTAAAATAATCGGCCGGCATAAAGGCCTCTTAAATTATACGATTGGTCAAAAAAGAGATATGCCTTTAAAAAAGGATTTACCTTTATATGTTGCCCGGATAGACATACTTTCCAATACGATTGTGGCTGCTGAAAAAAATGAACTCTTTACTCATACGTTGTGGTTAGAACATTTGTGTTTTCAGCGGGAATCGGATTTGTATGAGGAACATATAGAAATCAAGGTGCGCGGATTGGGACTAAATCCTGAAGGGTATATCCGGATTCAGAGAGAATCAGCAGACCTTTTGAAAATCTCTCTTGCTTCCCCGGCCTGGGCTGTTGCTCCCGGACAGCCGGCAGCTCTCTACTGCGGGGAACGGCTTATCGGCGGAGGGATTATTTCCCGTTAAAAGAGGGAGGTATACCTCATAAACGGATTAACTTCCGAATGTCTTCGACGGAATAAGTGTAGTTTTTCCCGTCAGGATCCATAACGGTAAGTTTCGTTTCATTTTTAAAAAACAGCTGCTCTAACTCTTTCTGCAAAATTTCGCGGGAAGCGGCATGCATCGAATCTTTTTTTACCGGAGCGGAATCCCTTACTTTCTGTAAAAAGAGAATATGAGCAAAAAGTGCTGTACTTATTTCTTTTGCAGACGCTTTTGCCCGTTCGGTTTCATCCAGCAGAATACTGTATTTATAATTTACGAAATTGGAAATTGCCTGTGTATTTTTAGGATTCAGTTTGTAAGCTTTCCAATAATAATCTACTGCTTTGCTGTGGTTTTTCGGGGAAAAACCGCAGGCCATTCCACACATAACGGCTAATTGTGAAAGAAAACGGTTGTCAGGTTGCAATTGTTCCTCTATTTCCTCAAATACTTCCAATGCCTTCAAAGGATTGCCTATTCGTACCAAGGTCTCTCCATACTTTATCGCTACTTCCAAATCCGTGCGATTTCCTTGTTTATCCTGATAGAGGGAATCTGCTAAGGCTAAAGGTTGCAGTGCTTCTGAAAATTTGTCCAGCTGATAACGGGATAACCCCTGAAATTTATAATTGAGTTTCGCTTTTTCTCCGTTATTGATTAAGTCTGTAAATGTTTTTTCTGAAGTCACAAAACGATTGGCAACATACTCCAGTACTCCCCGGGTTTGCAGCAGATTAGCTGATTCGGGACTATATACCAAAGCCGTATCGACCAAAGCCGTAGCATAGTCAATAAAATCTCCGTATTGTTCTTTATTTGCCAGCATCAGATTAATAGCTTTTACTGCAATACCTCCTTCCCGGGGATCTAACTGAAAGGCATCACAATAATATTTTACAGCACTTCTGATCAGACCGGTTTCTGCATAGGCATCACCCAATCTTTTCAATAAAACAATATTGGTGGAATCCCTGTTTAAAAGTCGTGTGTATACAGGTATGGCTTTTAAAGATTTACCGGTTTGTTGGTATAAACGTGCTAACTGGAAATTAATATTCAGGTCTAATGTGTCCTCTGAAGCTAATTTTTCGAAATCTTTCATCGATTCTTCCATGCGTCCTGCTAAAGAATAAGATTTGGCTAATGCAATACGGGCCTCTCTGTTAGTTGTGTCCTGAGCCAGCCATTCCTGAAAATACCGGCAAGCGTCCGTATAACGCATGACACCTTCACTGGCTTTGCCGGCATAAAACAATAAATCCGGAATGTTTTCTCCTGCATTACATAAAGAATCTGCATATTTTAAAGCTTCCCGGTAATGATTTTTTGCCAGAAGACGTTCTAATCTTTGTTGGACATTTTCTTGACAAAATACGCTCAGGCTACTGAGCAGGCCTAAAATTATTCCAATGAGTTTCATATCCTTTTTTCTATTATTCCGATTTATCGGTCAAATTAAATCATATTTACCTAAATGACCAAATTTATTAACTATTTTTTTAGTTATAAGTTCGGATAACAGCTATTTTGAGTTTGTTGATGCATAAATGCTTTTCTGATTAATGAAATTAAAGTATTCCAAATCAATTTTTTACTTCAATGGAGAGAGAATTAAACGATTTATAATCAGGTGTCCGATCTGTCCCTTCGAATTCAATAATAAATACAGCGTTTTATCCTTTATTATTCCGATTGATTTTTAGAGAACAGGGCCTGTATAAGGATCAGAATAAGGCAGAATTTCGTTGTAATAATACAATTTGTTATTTTTTTACAGACTTTGAGTTGTTGAAGTTAAATTTTACACAAATAAACCCGAATTTCATTTCTTTTTGTATTTTTCGCATTAAATAATGAATAGCAAGTGAAAACAGAGGATTTGACGGACATTTTATCACAATTGGCATTGGGAGAGGAAAAGGCTTTTCGGAAGATATACGAGAAGTACAATCCGATGTTGCGTTTCTTCTGTCTCCGTTATTGTGACGACAAAGAGAACGCGAGCGATGCCGTTCAGGAAATTTTCGTTAAACTTTGGGAAGCCCGTCTTACGTTCAAAAATGAAGAAGCCTTGCGTTCCTATTTGTTTAAAACAGCCAAAAGTCTTTGTCTGAATCAGCTACGTCACGAAAAAGTAAAAAATCGTTATACACAGCATATCCTTCAGCAAGAACAGTATGATTCTTTTTTGGAAGATATGATGGAAGCTGAAATTTTCGGTATTCTCAATCAAGTGTTTGAAGAGATCCCGCCGGCTTGTAAAGAAGTTTATCTTTGTAGTTTAGAAGGTAAAAAACATACGGAAATTGCAGAGCGGTTCCATATATCCGTCAATTCTGTAAAGAAATATAAAAACCGGGCCCATCATTTTTTACGGAATAAAATGAAATTAATATTTTCCGATAAAAAATCCTCCGGCGATGTATACCAAAGCCCGGTTTAAGTGTTTTATGAAAAAATACGAACGGATGGAAGAAAGGGAATTCGAAAATATAAAGGAATTGCTGCTTCAATATATCACTGGAACAATTGAAGAGGAAGGTTTGGAGATTTTAAATCGCTGGAGGCAGGAATCTGTTTTGCATGAAGAAATTTTTCAACGGCTTATTTCCAAAGATTTTCTGTCGCAAAACCGGGAAAAATGTATATTATCTCCTCAAGAGGCCCAAAAAGAATGGAAACAAATCAGCCGGCGTACATTTCATAAGAAACCGGTTCGTTGGCAACGGATTGTCCGTTATGCTGCAGTATTTTTGTTGCCTTTATGTCTCAGCCTGTTTTTACTAAAACGGGAACAGCCTGTTCCGGAAGTGCCTGTTTTCGTACAGGATATAAAAGAAATAAAAGCTACGGCTCCTGTTTTGACCCTTTCGGACGGAAGTTCTATTCAGCTGGAAACCGGAGCTACGGAAAAAATAAAATCTTCACATTCGTCTATTTTGCGTACTGGCGATACGTTATGTTATGTTCCGATAGAAACGCCGGATACGGCGCTTCATTATAATACCCTGACGATTCCTAAAGGAAGTGATTATCATTTGATGCTTAGTGACGGGACCGTCGTCTACCTGAATACTTCATCCAGTTTACGTTATCCGGTCAGGTTCAACGGGAAAATCAGGGAGGTTGAACTTATCGGAGAAGGCTATTTCCAGGTCAGGCGGGACACTGCCTGTCCGTTCGTTGTAAAGGCAAACGGTGTTGCGGTAAAAGTTTTAGGGACATCTTTTAATGTAAGGGCTTATCAGGATGAAAGGTTCGTATCTACGACTTTGGTAGAAGGAGCCGTACATGTAAAGAATCAGCAGTCGGGAGTAGTCCTTTCTCCTTCCCAGCAGGCAGTATGTACTTCCGAAAGCCGGGGTATAGA
>JAEXFF010000124.1 GCA_023400335.1 Bacteroidota bacterium | reverse complement strand
CCTTACCATTCGGTTTTTTTGCTTTTTTCCCTTCAAAACTGAGCAATCTGCCCAAGTCGGGAGGGTGGTTGAATTCAGTAAAGGTCGTTTTGGGATTTATAGAAATTGCTTTGGGGCTTAAATTTTTGATGGTAGCCGATCAGACATATCATTGGGGATTACTGGACCGGGAAGTGTATATCGCCATTTGGGTAGCCGTATTTACTTTGCAGGGCTTCTATCTGATGGGTAAACTGAAGTTTAAAAACGACAGTGATCTGTCCTATATCGGGGTGCCCCGCCTTGCTTTTATTATCGCTACTTTTGCTTTTGTTGTTTATTTAATTCCCGGAATGTTCGGAGCTCCGCTGAAAGCCCTGGCCGGTTATTTACCTCCTCAGGAGACTATAGATTTTGATGTCAACCGGATTGTGAGGGATAATGCAAAGGAAATTATGAAGAGCGGCATAGCTGTCGGGGGAACAAATAGCCGGACTATGTCAGAGGCATGCGAAGATCCCAAATATGCTGATTTTTTGCATTTGCCTCATGGTATAGATGGTTATTTTGATTTTCAACAGGCTTTGAAATGCGCCCGGGCTCAGGATAAACCTTTGTTTATTGATTTTACCGGTCACGGATGTGTCAATTGCCGGGAAATGGAACAGTCTGTATGGTCTGACCCCCGTATTTTAGATATGCTGAAACACGATTATGTGGTGGTTGCCCTGTATATCGATGATAAAAAATCATTGCCGGAAAATGAATGGTATGTCTCTGATTATGACGGGAAGCAGAAAAAAACACTGGGTAAGAAAAATGCGGATTTTCAAATAAAATATTTCCATTCAAATGCCCAGCCGAATTATATTTTATTGGATAGCCGGGCAGAAGGACAGGACTTGGAGAAATATATGCTTATGCCTGCCAGAGGGTATGACTTGAATCGGGATGCTTTTTATGAGTATCTGAAAGAAGGGTTGAAGAAATTTAAGGAGAGGAATTGAAAGAGGGGAATGCTTCCTGGCGGAAGCGGATCGACGTTTCGCGGATTAACGGAACTAACGTTCCGGATGAACAGATTAATCGGGTACAAAGTGCCGTTAATCCGGAAAATAATTAAAACTTCTCTTTCGTAAAATTTTTTTATTTTGGTTATCTTTGCCTCCTAAAAGAGGTGGGATGCGCTATTTATGTTTATTTCTGATTTTTATTTTTTTACTGGAAGCAGGATGTCAGGGGCGTAAGAAACCGGAGCGTTTCGTCTATTTCCGAAACTATTCCCGTACTTTTAACGACCTGAATGACCGTCATTTGAAGGGAGCCCGTAAATGGGGTATCGAGCCGGTAAGTTCCCTGGAAGAATTAAAACGCCAAAAGGGAAAGATAGAGGAGATAAGATCCTGCCGTTTATATGAAGTCGATCCTCTGACGCATTCCCAGCCTTATCTGGTACCTCGGGCAGCCTCTCTTTTACAGACGATTGCTGCTAATTTCAAAGACTCTCTTTCCCGTAAAGGGATGCCTTCCTATTCTGTCATCGTTACCAGTGTATGGCGTACGAACGAATCTTTGAAAAAATTACGCCGGCGCAACTTGAATGCCAGTGCCAACTCAGCTCATTTGTTCGGTACTACTTTTGATATTGCTTATACCCGGTTTAAAAAGTCCGGTTTCCGGGAAGCGGAACCCGACAAATTGAAATCCGTATTGGCCGAGGTATTACGGGATTTGCGAAATGAAAAACGCTGTTATGTCCGTTACGAATACAAACAAGGATGTTTTCATATTACTGTGCGCTAAAGATTTACTCCCTTTTATTTTGCAGTACCTAAAGACATATCGGATTTTGGAAAATATGTTTTCTTTCGGATAAGGAAGCATTTTCCTGCTTTCAACTCCGGTTTAGTCTGATCGTGTAGCGAATGAAGGGGAGCTGCCGGAAACGGATGTGAATCAGGTAAACAGTGAAAAGGCAAAGTCAGAATTTTTTGTCGTAAAGGACAGAAAGGAATAAAAGTATTAAAAATCCGGAATTTCCTCAGACGAAATGGCGGAGAGGAATTTGGAAGATACTTTGGATTTTGGTATTTAAGTGTTACCTTTGTGGGCTGATAATTTTAGGCTTCCGGCTTATAACTTTAACTTGAATTCATGGGATTACAATGTGGAATTGTCGGACTTCCGAATGTAGGTAAGTCGACTTTATTTAATTGTTTGAGTAATGCAAAAGCGCAGTCGGCAAATTTCCCTTTTTGTACGATAGAACCAAACGTAGGAGTAATTACGGTTCCGGACGAACGTTTAAACCGTTTGGTCGAAATAGATAAACCGGCAAGTGTGGTACCTGCAGTAGTGGAGATCGTGGATATTGCCGGTCTGGTAAAAGGAGCGAGTAAGGGGGAAGGTTTAGGAAATAAATTCTTGTCCAATATACGGGAAACGGATGCCATTATTCACGTATTGCGTTGTTTTGATGACGATAATATCGTACATGTGGACGGGAGTGTCGACCCAGTGCGGGATAAAGAAATTATCGATACCGAATTGCAATTGAAAGATCTGGAAACGGTGGAAAACCGCTTGCAGAAAGAAGAAAAACGGGCAATGACCGGGGGGGATGCCAATGCAAAGCGGTTGGTGGAAGTACTTTATCTTTATAAAGCTGCTCTGGAAAAAGGTTTGTCGGCCCGGACGGTGGAATTGAATGAACTGCAGCAGGAGTCGGCCCGGGATTTGCAATTGCTTACCAATAAACCTGTTTTGTATGTATGTAATGTAGACGAGGCCTCGGTTGTGCAGGGAAATAAATATGTAGAGGCTGTCCGGGAGGCTGTTAAGGATGAAAAAGCTGAAGTACTGATTATCGGAGCCGGCATTGAATCCGATATAGCGGAATTGGATACTTACGAGGAAAAACAAATGTTTCTGGAAGATATCGGGTTGAAAGAAGCCGGCGTGAATAAATTGATCCGTACTGCTTATCGCTTATTGAATCTTCAGACGTTTTTTACAGCCGGAGCTAAGGAAGTGCGGGCCTGGACTTTTCGCAAAGGGATGAAAGCTCCGCAAACTGCCGGTATTATCCATACCGATTTCGAAAAAGGTTTTATCCGGGCTGAGGTGATCAAGTATGAGGATTATGTGACATTGGGATCGGAGGCGAAGTGTAAGGAGGCCGGAAAGATGTCGGTGGAAGGAAAAGATTATATTGTACAGGACGGGGACATTATGCATTTCCGTTTTAATGTTTAGACCGGTAAGAATAGATCCCTGTTTCGCAACAGAAGATATAAAACAGTATACTAGATCACAGCACTGAACTTTTCATGGGAAAGTTCCCTTTTTCAGGGAAGATTTGGATCAATAACTCCCCCGGCCGGCAGTTTATCGTTTAAACAGTTCAGGTTGTAAACGGAAACAGATCCCTCCTTTGCTTTTAAGTCTTTTATGCAGCTGAATATCGGATTTCAGTTGTTTATCTCATATCCACTACTTCCACTTCCGGGTGGGCTGCTGTATCAAATTTAAAAAAGGAATCAGACGGGAGAGGCGAAGGCTGCTTAATGCTCTTTATCCGGATGATCAGATCGTTACCGTCTTTCCCGAAAGATCTGACTTCTTCTATGGAAGAAGTCGCTGTTTTTACACGGATACCTATTTTGGTGAAATTTTTATCGTCCTGGAGCGGATAAAGTTCAATATAGGCAATTCCGTTTTCAGTAGAGAGTAATTTTTGGGTAAATCCGGTATTGTGAATATCGAATATTTTGGTCGGACTCAGCATTTCTTCTTCCTCATCCGATGGATTTTTCAGGTTCACTTCATTTACTTCTGGCATGTAAGTATAGATATTCTTCCCGTCGTAATAGTTTTCTACATCCATGATGTTGAGTTTGTAAAGATTGCCTTTCATCCAGGCTTTTCCTTCATGGTTTTCCTGAATGTTCTCGGCTTTGTTTTCCATCGTGAGTGTGAAATCGATTTCTACGGCAGGCAAAGCTTTAATTTTGGCGGTAGACTTATCCAGTATTGTTTTCGCTTCATTCTGGGCATAAACAGTTGCACAAACGAGCAAAGTGATAATCGTAATCCAATATCGCATAACTTTTCTTTTAGAGAATATCTGCAAAGATAATGATTTTAAAAACCTCTTTTTATTTTTTTTCGTTGAAAAAACCAAACAGTACCTAAAAACTTATACCGGAAAAATTATCTGATAAGCGCAGGCGTTTACGGAATGAATTCTTTAATTTTGCAGCACAAAAAATGGAGGCATGGAAAAAATAAAAGGAATAATTTATGCATGTATTTCTGCGGCTACCTTTGGGATGATTCCATTGTTTGCCAATACGGCCATGCGGGAGGGGATAAATAACGATACGATATTAGTGTACCGCTATGTGATTGCTGCCCTTGTGTACGGAATCTACCTGGCCTTCCGGAAAATATCCCTGAAAATTGACCGGGAAACTTTGGTTGAGCTACTGTGGGCCGGAGTCGGTGGATATGGAATTACTGCCTATTTTTTGTTTTTGTCCTATCGGTATATGCCTACCGGAATTGCTACTTCCATCCATTATCTGTATCCGGTGGTCGTCGCTGTGTTTATGTCGTTATTTTACAAACAATATTTGTCTTTACGGGTGAAAGGTGCAATTATACTGGCTATTCTGGGAGTGTACTTTATGTCCTGGAGTAATGGGGAAATCAGATGGGCCGGTTTAGTATTTGCATTGTTGACGACTTTTACGTACGGTACTTATATCGTCGCCTTGAACCGTCCGCGTTTGAAAGCGTTGAATGCAGATGTGCTGACGTTTTATGTATTGGCTTTTACGGCTATTTTTTATCTGATAGCAGCTGGATTGAGGAGTAATTTAGTACTGGATTTTACGCCCCGTTTTGTATTTGATATGTCGATGCTGGGAATTTTGAGTACGGTGATCTCTGCCCGGCTTTTAGTAGCAGCTGTGGCCCGTATCGGGTCGGTAGCAACATCGGTATTGGGAACTTTGGAACCGATAACTGCTATTATAGTTGGCGTTTTTGCTTTTCAGGAAGAATTGGGAGTTAAAAATTTTGTCGGTTTATTACTGGTATTAATGTCCGTATTGATCGTCATCCTGAGTATGAATGAACGGCATAAGAAGAATCAGTTGAAAACCAAAGCGACAAATACAGAGCCGTCTGCCTGAGACGGAAGAGGAAAATATCCCTCGTTTACATTCCTTTGTTCTTATTGGTAGATTGGTATATTTTATTTAGTTTTGTGTATTATTTAAACAGACCTGTAAATGATTTCGTTGTTTATCAAGTTCGGCATATTTGATGTCCTGGATATTTTAATTGTAGCTTTCATTTTTTACCAAATCTATCGGTTAGTGAAGGGGACGGCTGCTATTAATATTTTTGCAGGTATATTTATTTTTTACCTGGCTTGGTTGCTGGTGAGGGCTTTTAATATGGAATTAATTTCTTCCATTCTGGGGCAGTTTATCGGTATGGGGGTTATTGCTCTTTTAATCGTATTTCAGCAGGAAGTAAGGCGTTTTCTCTTATTGATCGGAAGTAAATACAATTTGCAGAATATCTTTAATCTGGAAAGCTTATTTGCTAAACCTGTGATCAAAGAAGATGTTTCGGAGGCGATTGTACAGTCTTGTGAATATTTTTCCATGACGAAGACCGGAGCATTGATTGTATTTGCCCAGAATACGGAATTGTTCAATTATGCCCAGACAGGCGTAATTCTGAAAGCAAAAGTATCCTCTGATTTAATTGAAAATATTTTTTTCAAAAATACTCCTTTGCACGACGGAGCTGTTATCATTGCTGAGAATAAAATACTGGCAGCCCGTTGTATTCTGCCTGTATCGGATAAGACAGATCTACCGGGTAGTATGGGATTAAGGCACCGGGCAGCTCTCGGATTGAGTGCCGTTAGTGATGCTCTTATTGTGGTGGTCAGCGAGGAGACCGGAAATATCACTTTTGTTAAAGACGGGAATTACAAGGTACGGATCAGTCCGGAAGAATTACGTACTTTTTTACACAATGATTTTAAAGGGTTTATCGTAAATTAATCCGGTTTGCATTTCCATTTATTCCGAAACTTTTCTTTTCTTTCACCGTTAATAAGCTTTGCAAACTGTAAAGCTTATGAATGTATTGGTAACCGGTTTGGGAGGATTTATCGGTCAGCAGGTAAAGAAAGTGTTTGAGAAAGAAGGGCACCGGATTTATAGTGTACCGAGAGAAATTTTACTGCCCGGAGGCAAGAACTTGCAGGAAGCTATGGAAGGGGCGGACGTCATTGTCAATCTCGCCGGAGAAAGCCTGATCGGGCGTTGGACCAATGAAAAGATGATTGAGATTGTGGAATCCCGCCGAGTAATTACCCGGAATCTGGTGAGCGCCGTCAATGCTTCCGGAAAAAAGCCTTTTTTGTGGATCAATGCTTCAGCGGTCGGCATATATAAACCCGATGTGTTTTGCGACGAAGAATCGGTAGATTTAGGGAATAATTTTCTGGCAGCTGTGGTGAAAGCCTGGGAAAAAGAATTGAATGCTTTATACCGGGTTCGGCGGGTAATCCTGAGGTTCGGAATTGTTATCGGAGAGAACGGGGGAGTAGTCCGCAAACTGATGCCTTTGGTTAAAGCACGTATCGGACTTGTGCTGGGAAACGGGAAGCAGGAATTTCCACTTATACATGTGGAAGATGTAACCGGATTTATGCTTTATACCTTACAGAATGAGGAAATGAACGGGGTTTACAATATGGTGATTCCCAATGCGGTTAATTATAGACAATTTGCACAGGGACTGGCTTTGGGCCGGCCTCCTTTTGTCACTTTACCGGTGCCTCGCTGGTTATTATGGTTGGTTATGGGGGAAGCCGAAAGCGTATTGACCCGCTCGGCCCATGTTCTACCGATGCGGATGATGAGATCGGGTTATGAATTGAAATACAGGACTTTAAATGAAATGATAGTCGGGAAGAAAATTTAATTCGGTGCTTCTCTGGGAGACTGACTAACGGAACTAAAGTCCGAGATGAGTTTTGATCAGAACAGTCGTTCCGTTAATCAGTGGTTTCAGATAAAGCTTTACCGGCCCAGATTACCGTTGACCGGGGGGACAACAGAAGATTATAACAACGTCTTCAAACAAGCATTTACGTTATTTTCAATCCGTTTCAAAACGTCAGCACTTTCGTCTTTTACGAATTTTTGTCCGGTAATGTTTTCATATAATTCAATATAACGTTCTGTAATTCCATTGATAATGGCCGGAGTCATTTCCGGAATTTGCTGTCCGGCTTGTCCCTGAAAACCGTTTTCCATCAACCATTCCCTGACGAATTCTTTGGAGAGTTGTTTTTGTTTTTCTCCTTTTTGAAACCGTTCTTCATACCCTTCGGCATAGAAGTAACGGGAAGAGTCGGGTGTATGTATTTCGTCTATAAGGTAGATTTTTCCGTCTTTTTTCCCGAATTCATATTTTGTATCCACCAGGATAAGTCCTTTTTCAGCAGCCATTTCAGTACCTCTCTGGAATAAGGCGTAGGTATATTTTTCCAATAGCTCGTAATCTTCGCGGTTTACTAACCCCTGAGCGATGATTTCTTCCCTGGAAATATTCTCGTCATGGCCTTCATCTGCTTTTGTCGTAGGGGTGATGATCGGATGAGGGAATTTTTGATTTTCTTTCATTCCTTCGGCCAGCGGGTTACCGCAAAGCATCCGTTCTCCCTCTTTATAAGCACGCCAGGAGCTACCGGTCAGATATCCTCGGATGACCATTTCTACTTTAAAAGGTTCGCATCTGTGTCCCACGGTAACCATGGGGTCGGGGGTGGCAATTTTCCAATTGGGTACGATGTCGGCAGTAGCATCCAGAAACTTGGAAGCAATTTGATTTAATACCTGTCCTTTATAGGGAATTCCCTTTGGGAGCACCACATCAAATGCTGAAATCCGGTCGGAGACCAGCATGACCAGATACTCGTCATTGATGTTATACACGTCGCGTACTTTCCCTTTGTATACACTTTTCTGCTTCGGAAAATGGAAATCGGTTTTTACAATAGCTTCCATGCTTATTTCGTAATTATTGTTAATTTATATGAGACAGGCAAAAGTAATAAAAAAACTTCCGTTGTTTACCGGTCCTGTTGTTTTTCACGATGATTTTCCTCTTTTTTTTCTTCCTTTTCTTCGTATGCTTTGACGATGTCTTTTACTAGACGGTGACGGATGATGTCCCCGGCATCGAATTCGACAAAAGCTATGCCTTTGATTTTATGTAGAATCCGGAAGGCGTGTATAAGGCCTGAGTCGGTCCGCCGGGGTAAATCAATCTGGCTCATATCTCCTGTGACAACAAATTTAGCACTTACACCCATTCGGGTAAGGAACATTTTCAATTGATTCCGGGTTGTATTCTGGGCCTCGTCCAGTATGACAAATGCATCATTAAGGGTCCTGCCGCGCATATAAGCTAAAGGGGCAATCTGTATGACATCGGTTTCGAGATAATCTTCCAGTTTTTTAGGCGGGATCATATCCGATAAGGCGTCGTATAAAGGTTGTAAATAGGGATCTACTTTCTCTTTCATATCTCCCGGAAGAAATCCCAGACTTTCACCGGCTTCTACTGCCGGGCGACTGAGGATAATACGCCGGACTTCCCGGTTGCGAAGTGCTTTTACGGCAAGGGCAATGGCCGTATATGTTTTACCGGAACCTGCCGGGCCTGTGGCAAAGAGTAAATCATTGGTGCGGGCCAGCTCGACCAGTTTCCGCTGGTTCGGCGTACGTGCCCGTATGGCTTTTCCGGAATTTCCGAACAGAATGACCGATTCCAGGTCTTCCGGATTTTCAATGGTATTGTCTTCCAGTATGATCCGCTTTAAATTGGCCACCGTTAACATGTTGTACCGATGGTAATGTTCTAAAAGGGCTGTAATTTTGGAATAAAGGATTTCGATGTCGCTTTCTTCTCCTTGTATGATTATTTCATCTCCTCTGGCAATGATCTTCAGCTTGGGGAAATAGTCTTTCAGTATATTGAATTTAGTGTTATTAACACCATAGAAATCAATAGGATCTATATTTCCGATACTAATTCTTTTCTCTATCATGAAACTTCAAATAAAACCTTTATTTTTGCAGGTGCAAATTAATAAAAAAGGATTAAGGTTAGGTGAATGGGGATTAAAGTTTTTAATCCTTTTTATTTTAACGTCAATTTCCGGAGAATGTTGAGATTATGAATCATTTGAATGAGAAAAAAGAAGCTTTTGCTGATCTTTTGGAGATCATAGAAACGCTCAGAAAAAAGTGTCCCTGGGACAAGAAACAGACTGTCGAATCTTTGAGAAGTCTTACGATCGAAGAAGTATATGAATTGGGAGATGCCATTCTGGAAAAAGATATGCCGGAAGTGAAGAAAGAGTTGGGGGATTTAATGATGCATATGGTTTTTTATGCAAGTCTGGCTGAGGAACAGGGAGATTTCGATATGGCAGATGTGTTGACCGGTATCTGTGAAAAATTACGTTACCGTCATCCTCATATATACGGAGATGTGCAGGTAAAGGATGAAAAGGAAGTTTTACAAAACTGGGAACAATTGAAATTGAAAGAAAAAGGCCGGAAACATAAAGTATTGGAGGGTGTTCCCGTTTCTTTACCTGCTTTGGTGAAAGCCTATCGTATTCAGGACAAGGTGAGAGGCGCCGGGTTTGACTGGAAAAAAAAGGAAGATGTATGGGAAAAGGTAAGGGAGGAATTGGGAGAATTTGAAGCAGAAATGAGAAAAGGAGACGCTGAAAAAATGGAGATGGAGTTGGGGGATTTCTTATTTGCTGTAATCAATGCAGCCCGTTTGTATGGGATTAATCCGGAAAATGCTCTGGAAAAGACAAATCATAAATTTATCCGCCGTTTTGCCTATGTGGAAGAAAAAGCAAATATTGCAGGGAAAAAACTGAATGAGATGGAATTAGAGGAAATGGAAGCTTATTGGGAAGAGGCGAAGAAAGGAGAAAAACAGGAAAAGGAATTATAATTGCAATAGTAAAGAAATTGGGAATGAAGCTTACAGGAAAATGGAAATACCGGGAAAATTACGGATACGGTGTGGCGGAGGGAGAAGTGGTTTTGGAACAAGAGGGAAATAAGCTTTCCGGAAGAATTATTTTTACAGATAAGACAGAAGGGGACGGTACTTCCATGATTCAGGAGTTTCTTCGCGGAGAAATAGACGGACTGAAAATCCGTTTGGAAGCTCAGGAGTTTGATGTGATTTATTCGGAATATAAGGTTGAATATAAATTGGACAACTGGTTCGGCATTTTGGTTGACGGCACGACAATTAAAGGAATAAGTGTGGATGAACAGGGCATAGAAGGCTATTTTGTATTTGAAAAATGCAAAGAAAATTGTATCGGAACGAAGGGGATTCCGGATGTCGTTCATGGAGAGTAAAAGTTTTTTTCAGGGAAAGAGGTACCGGAAAATTTCTTTTTACAGAAGATGTTTTTAGCGGAATAAAAAGTTGACGAAAGTCAGCTTTTTTTTTATTTTTTTAGATTAGGTTTACGCAGCTAAATAATCAAAATCATTGAGAAACCATGTCTAAAATTGAAAATCACCCTATACTGGATGTCCCTGTCAGGGATAAAGTTGTTTTTTTATACAATGGAAAGAAAATTGAAGCAGAGAGCGGGTATACGATAGCTGCGGCCTTACACCGGGCGGGTTATCCTATACACAGCCACAGTCTTGACGGACGGGAACGGTCGCTGGAATGCGGGATCGGTAAATGCGGGGCTTGTGAAATGTTGGTAGATGGGAAAATCCGGCGTATTTGCATCACCAAAGTGGATGGAATAAAAGAGGTAGAGGAAATTTCGGAAAAATGTATGCCGAAAGAGAAAACCAATGCTGTTCCGGAAAAAAAGAAGATATTGCGTACGACGGTGGTTATCATTGGGGCGGGCCCGGCTGGACTGGCTGTCCGTGAGGAATTCAATAAATACGGTGTAGATAATATTGTCCTCGACAGCAATGATAAAATCGGCGGTCAGTTTACCATGCAAACCCATCAGTTCTTTTTCTTTGAAAAGGAAAAGCGGTTTGGAGGGATGCGCGGATTTGACATTGCCAAAACACTGGCCGGAGAAAATTCAGATGGGATTTACCTGAATTCGGTAGTATGGGATTTATTGGAAGGGAAGAGAGTGGCTGTAAAGAATATTTCGACAGAAGAAGTGTTTTTTGTAGATGCTGATTATCTGGTAGTTGCTACGGGGGCCGTGCCTTTTATGCCGGCTTTTGAAAACGATGATTTACCGGGAGTCTATACGGCAGCAGTCGTGCAGAAGATGATGAATAATGAAATGACTTTGCTGGGGAAAAATGTATTGACTGTAGGTGCCGGAAATATTGGATACCTGACTTCTTATCAGTTGATGCAGGCAGGAGCTAAAGTAAAGGCTATAATAGAAGCGATGCCCCGGGAGGGTGGTTTTCCGGTGCAGGCCAACCGGGTGCGTCGTTTAGCTATTCCTGTAATGACTTCCTATCTTTTGCTGAAAGCTATTCCCAATAAAAACCGGGACGGAATTGTAGGAGCCGTGATTGCCCGTTGTGAGAATTTTAAACCGGTACCCGGCACTGAAAAAATTATTGAAGGAATAGATGTCATTAATATATGTACAGGCCTTATTCCGGATAATCAGTTGCTTACAAAGGGAAAGGAAGTCTTTGGGGGAAAATGTTTTGCTGCGGGGGATGCCATCCGCATCGGGGAAGGTACAAGTGCTGTATTGAAGGGAAGACATACGGCAATGCAGATTATGATGGAGCTGGGAGTAAATGTTAATTATGACGATTATCTCCTGTTGTCAAAAGAATATATCGATTCCCAGCAACATCCGCTGAAAATTCTGGATGAACCGAATTTGCCCGGTACTGACCGGATGTTGGCCCATGGATTTGTACAAGCTGATTGTTTATACGGATTTGCCTGTAATCCCTGTTCTTTTGCCTGTCCTCACGGAGCCATTACAAAATCTTCTACTTCTGCTGTACCTACGGTTCATTACGATAAATGTATTGGTTGCATGGAGTGTGTTTACCAATGTCCGGGACTGGCTATTTTCGGGTATCACATCAAAAAAGATATGTTGTTTCTGCCTATAGAATATGAAGCACAGGAAGGACAGGAAGTGTATTTGGTCAACAATAATGGGGAAATACTGGGAGAGGGCGTATTGGAAAAGATATTGCGGAAGCCGAATAAAACCAATGTGGCCCGGGTAAAGGCCTTGACAATACATGGGGAAGAACTGACCTTGGTAAGGGGATTTATTGTAAAATCGGCTTATCCGGAACCTTTGGACCTGAAGCCTTTGCTTCGGGATGAAAAAGGAGAAACTTATATCTGTCATTGCGACGATGTGAAGTTGGAGGAGATATTGCAGGTCGTAGGGGACCGTTCTTTTATTTCTATCGATGAGATCAAGCATACGACTCATTTGGGGATGGGCCCCTGCCGCGGGAAACGTTGTATTCCCCGTTTGCGTCAGGCCTTGAGGAGTAGGGGAATAGAGCTGACGGGAGATGCTACTCCACGGGCTCCGCTTTCCAATCAGCTAAGCCTGGGAGAAATACATCCTGCTAAAAAAGGCGATATTTTCCTCGTAGCCAACCGGGAAAGTTTTAAGAAAATTGATGTGGGAGCACTTATTGCCGGCGGAGGTATAGCAGGGAGTTCTTTGTTCCGGTATATGGCGGAAGCAGGTATGAATCCTGTTTTGGTAAATGCTGACAGAGGATCTTCCTGGCGGAATATCGGAGGAGGACGCACAGCTTTTTCTTTACCTGAATTAGCGGAAATAGCTACCCGCAACCATTCTATTTTTAAAGAATTACAATATTTGTCCAATATCGACTACCGTCCGATCAAATATGTGAATTTTGCACACGATGAGGCGACTTATAAAGCGCTGGAGGCCAGTAAGGCCTGGTCGAAGGCCGAGATGATTTCCCCGAAGCAATTCCGGGAAGAGATTTCTCCTTATTTTAATCCTAAATCCAAAAAATACCTGGCTGCTTTAATTTCTGACGAATGCTGGCAGGCCACTCCGGGGAAAGTGGTGGACCTGGTCCGGAATATCGGTATTGCAGCCGGAGGTACGGTTATGGAAGATTGCCGGGTGATTGAAGCGGTGAAGGAAGGGAAATATACCAGTGTATTGGTGCTGACGCACGATAAGCAATATATAGAATACCGCACAGAGCATTTTGTAAATGCTTTGGGGAGCGGAGCGGGTAAACTTTGCGATAGCATGGGAATAGACGCCGGTTTGTATCCTGTAAGACACCAGGCTTTTATTACCCGCCGGCTGCCTATGCTGGGTAAAAACGGAACAAATCTGGATATGCTGATTGATCGCCAGGATTATAAGGGATTTTCTGCCGTCTACGGGCAACAAATTGCTTATACCGGACAGATTATCGGATGTGCTTCGCCTAAGCTGGATGCTATGCGTATCGATAAGAACCTCAAGTTGAATACCAAGGCTTTTCTGGAAATTGTCAGTGAGATGTTTGTGGAATGGATCCCGGACCTGGCGGGAGTAGGCATACAAGCCGTTTGGGCAGGTTATTATACAGAACCCCGCTATATTGTCGACCCGGAACTGGGATTGTTCGTAGGTATGCGCGGACATGGGTTTATGTTATCGCAGTATATTGCCAAAATGTATGTCGATAAGTTGATGGGACGACCTGTGCCGGAATATTTCGATAAATTGAAATTAAACGGACCGGGATTGTCGGAGAGAGCTTTTAAATAATTTTCGGTTTACAGAATACTGAAATGAATGCTTCCCCGGAAGCTGTTATTGCTTCGCTGATTACAGAACAAAGGTTGCTGATTGTATCCCATGGTCGGAACCGGAAGTTCTTTAATCGGCGAATCATCCGCAGGGATCTGTCTTGTAAAAATTGCTTTTGTTTATTCCGGCGTTTGAATAGCCGGCTGTTTACCTTTATGGACCTTTTTTATCCGGCCGGTTTTTCTTTTTTCCGTCTAAACCGTTATTCATCAGCCTTATTCCGGCGTTCTGCATTTAGTCTCAATTTTATTTCCTATCTTTACGGCAAATTAGAAATATGATTGAAATTGGAAAATACAATACGCTGACTGTGGTGAAAGCTGTAGATTTTGGCGTATACCTGGATGGGGAGGAAAGGGGAGAAATCCTTTTACCGAAAGAATATGTACCGGATAATTGTTTCCCCGGAGACGAACTGAAAGTATTTATTTATTTTGATTCGGAAGACCGCATTATTGCGACCACAGAGATACCGTTTGTTACCGTTGGGGAGTTCGCTTATATGAAAGTGGTGGCTACCAGCAGCGTAGGAGCTTTTCTGGATTGGGGATTGCGGAAAGATTTGCTGGTACCTTTCCGGGAACAGCGGACGAAAATGACAGAAGGAAATTCTTATTTGGTATATGCTTATGTAGATGATGAGACAGAGCGGATCGTGGCTACTTCTAAAATAGAAAAATACCTGGATAAGGAAGCTGCAGAATATGAAGCAGGACAGGAGGTGGATTTACTGATTGCCCGTCCTTCCGATCTGGGATTTAATGTAATTATTAATCAGGCTCATTGGGGATTGATCTACCGGAATGAAATTTTTCAGCCTTTGCGGCTCGGACAAAAGCTGAAAGGTTATGTGAAGGAGGTCCGGCCTGACGGAAAAATTGACGTACGCTTGCAGCCCGGCGGGTATGTGGGAATAGATTCCCTTTGCCGGAAAATAATAGAGAAGATGGAAGACAATGGGGGAGTATTGGACGTATCCGACAAAACAGCTCCGGAAATTATTTACAAATTGTTCGGATGTAGTAAAAAGAATTATAAAAAGGCCATCGGAGCTTTATACCGTCAGGGCTTTATAGAACTAGGAGAAGAGGAAATCCGGTTAAAAGCAGCAGAATAAAAAGGGAAAATTTTATTTATATAAATATCCCTGGATACAGATAGCGTATTGGTCGTTTTGCCATACTCTGATCCGTATTCAGGGATATTTATTTACCGGCAGCAAAATTTTTCCGCTCTGTGCGAAAAGATTTTCCGTCAGATCAGAAAGGGAGATCGTCGGCTTCCGGCAGGGGAGGAATGTCCTCAACACGGTATTCCGGAATAGGTACATTTTCAGGCGTTTGAGGCTGGACTTTTTCAATACGCCAGCCTTCCAGATTGGTGAAATAAGAAATTTGACCCTTATTTTCCCATTTTCTTCCCCTTACATTGAAATATACTTTTATATTTTCGTTGAGAGCAATGTTCTCCAAAAGATCGCAGCGATCCTGGATCAACTGAATTTTTACAAAGTCGTTCCATTGGGGATTTTTTTCGTTTTCCACTTCAATGACGAATTCTCTTTTTTGGAATCTTTCACTAATGTGCTGGGTTTCTTCTTTAAAAATAAGTTTCCCGCTAATTTCGTAATTCATAAAATTGTAAATGATGCTTTGATTTTAATAAAACAGAGCCTGGAGTTATAGCCCCAAGCTCTGTATATTGTCTTTTGACCGACAATTTACTTATTGTTCTGGTTGCTTCCTCCTTCAGGTGATTCCGGAGTAACAATGTCTAATAATTCAACTTCAAATGTCAGGGCCTGATTCGGTCCGATACGCTGGTTTCCTCTGGCACCATAGGCCTGGTCAGCCGGTAAATAAATGATCCATTTAGATCCGACAGGCATATTTTGCAGGGCTTTTGACCAACCCGGGATCACGTGATTTAAAGCGAATTCTGCCGGTTCTTTTCTGTCCAGAGAAGAATCAAAAACTGTTCCGTCAGGTAAAGTTCCTTTATAATGTACTTTTACCATATCGGTAGCAGCCGGTTTAGGACCGTTTCCTTCTTTTTCCACCTTATAAAGAATGCCATTGCCCAAAGTGTCTACTCCGGATTCTTTTGCTTTCTTAGCCATAAATTCTTCACTTTCCTTCTTATTATCTTTTGCTAATTTCATCTGCAAATTCTGAAGATAATTGTTCAGGAACATTTGCATTTCCATATTGCTGGCTTTTATTTCTTTCTTCTCAATACCGGTGTTTACACCTGCTACGAAAGATTGCATGTTGAAATCCTTCATTTTAAACTGGCTTACACCTGATCCCTGGAGATAACCTAAGTAATAAGAAGCTGTATCACCTGCTGTTTTTAAAACCGGGGTAGTAGAGTTGAGGGATCCGCTGTTGCAACCGGTCATCATCAAAACACCGGCACAAAGGAACAAGAATAAATTTGTTGTTTTCATTGTTTAGAATTTATAATTATACGATATCCAATAGTTCAACGTCAAAAATAAGCGTTTCATTCGGTCCGATACTCCGGCCTGCACCCTGACTGCCGTATGCCAGTTCCGAGGGAATATACAGTTGCCATTTCGAACCTGTATTCATCATTTGTAAAGCTTCAACCCATCCTGCAATTACTCCGTTTACCGGAAATTCTGCCGGTTCTCCCCTGCGGATAGAAGAGTCAAAAATACTACCGTCAATTAACCGGCCTTCATAATGGCATTTTACGGTATCCGTAGCTTTGGGTTTCGGTCCGTTCCCATTTTTCAGAACCTTATATTGAAGTCCGCTGGGAAGTGTAATTACTCCTTCTTTCTTTTTGTTCTCTTCTAAAAATTTATTTCCGGCTTCCTGGGCCGTATTTCCTTGTTCTTGCTGAAGTGCTTCGAAATATTCCTGTAAAATTTTATTGGCTTCGTCTGGGCTTATATCCGGCATTTGACCACTGAAAACAGTTGACAGGCCGTCGTTGAATGCTGCTGCATTCAGTGTTTTTACTCCTGATGAAATCAGATTGCTGGCAATACTCAAGCCTAAACAATAGCTTACTTTATCAAAATGATCCGAATACTTCATTTTATGTTTTTTAAGTTTATGCCCGTTTCCCGTTTTGTCTTCCCGGACATTTGTTTGTATTTCTTAAATTAAATCATGCAAAGATAAGAGGAAAACTAAAATTTAAAAGCTAAATTTTAATAAAATTATATAGTTTGTGGCCGGATTCCGGCCTCTTCCTCTTTATTGTATAATTTTTCCGTCTTTCAAATGTATCTGACGGTCCGACATTTCCGCTAATCCCGTATCATGGGTAACAATGACAAAAGTTTGGCCTAGTTCTTCCCTCAGTGCGAAAAAAAGCCGGTGTAATTCGTTTTTGGTGAGCGTATCCAGATTTCCGGAAGGCTCATCAGCTAAAATTATTTTGGGGTCGTTGATCAGTGCCCTGG
>JAEXFF010000121.1 GCA_023400335.1 Bacteroidota bacterium | reverse complement strand
ACTTATATTTGTATCCGGTTCGGAAGAAAATGACTTCATAAAACTGGAGAACATAAATAATTTCATCTCCCCGTTTCTCAAATAATCGGTAATCATCTTTATTGTTTGATTAAGCCTGTTTTAATCTTGCCTGAAAATTCTTGTGTTTGTTCCGGGCAGTACCGCACGTATGCTTTTAAATTCTGAGAATGTTGTAAAAGCAATTTGCCCCCTCTTCTTTGCCTCAGGTTTGAATTTTTCTTCTCCTTATCCGATAAGATTACAGCAAAAAGGCATATAACAAAAAGATATTTTAAGATAAAATTTATTAATTTTTAAGATTAAATTATATATTTGTTTCTTTAGAAATATATCGTAAAAAATGAAAAGGGGAGATCCTGTGGGGGACCAGGGAATCTTTTTTTTGTTTTTGGGATATGTGCTATTTATCTAATTATTAACCTAAAATTATTGTTATGAAATTTTTTTATTTGATTTTTGGAGTATTCCTTCTTTTGGGGGCCTGTTCGGACGATAAGGACGAAGTCGTCTATACCCCGTTGACAGAGGATGCTTCTTTAACTCTTAGTGCTGATAAGGTCATGTTAGCTTGTGGGGGAAGTACAGAGAAGGTGAAAGTGGAGACGAATCAGGAAATCTGGGATGCTGTTCCTTCTGCCGACTGGTTGGTAGTGACAAAAGGGAACGATTTTTTAACGTTGAGTGCCGCAAAAAATGAAACGGGAAAACAATTGACGGCTACAGTTTTGGTAACTGCAGGAACAGAAGAAAATGTGGATACAGCTACCATTACGGTTATACAAAATGACAACAGCTTAGTGCTGGAATATACAGTACCGGCCCGTTCCCGGGTTATGCTTCCGATATGCGGACAAGTGAAATGTTCCATAGATTGGGGGGACGGACAAACGGAAGAAGTAGATACCAAAATCGATAATTTGACAGTTGCCCCTCCGAATCATACCTATACTTCTGCCGGAACTTATGAAGTCCGGATTTCAGGTACTGTTCCGGAATTGTATTCTATGATCGGTTTTTCAGATGAACAAAGAGTATATCTTTCTAGGATTAAACAGTGGGGGAAAACCGGGCTCACTAGCTTGAGATATGCTTTTTACCGTTGCATCAACATTGAATCTTTGCCTTCCGATACAGATGAATCTTTTGCCGGAGTAACTTCTTTTGAATACGCTTTTAAAGGTTGTACCGGTTTGAAAGAAATTGGGGAGGGATTTTTTGCAAATGCTGTGAATGCTGAGACATTTCGTTCTTGTTTCGATCAGTGTTTCTCTTTAACTTCTCTTCCGAACCGATTGTTTGCCAATTGCAGGAAGGCAACAGCTTTTGTCGGGACATTTTGGGAGTGCCCTATAGTAGAATTACCGGCAGATCTTTTTGAAGATTGTATTGCAGCAGACGATTTCAGTGATTGTTTTGTAAACTGTACGGCTTTGCGGATTATTCCGGAGGATTTATTTGCCAATTGTACAAAAGCAACTAATTTTTCATATTGTTTCCGGAATACGCAATCTTTACTGAATATTCCTTCAGGATTATTCCGGAATTGTACTTTGGCTGAGAAAATGATTGGTGTATTTACTTATTGTTATAGTCTGACTTCCATTCCCGAAGAACTGTTCCGGAATTGTCCGGAAGTCTCCAGTTTTGCATATTGCTTTACTTCTTGTACTTCCTTGTCTTCCATACCGGCCGGACTGTTTGATAATAACCGGAAAGCAGGTTCGTTTAAAGGCACTTTCCGGGATTGTATTTCTTTGACTGGAGAATCTCCTTATACGGAAATTGATGGTAAAAAAATACATTTATATGAAAGACGGAGCTATGGCGGAGAGTTTATTACTCCTGACGATTATAATTCCTGCTTCCGTAATTGTAAAGGACTAAGTGATTATAAAACGATGCAGGCCGGTTTTTCCGGATGGGTTAATTAATGGTTTTACATAGATATATCAATATGAAAAAGTTGTTTTTTATTCTGGTAGGAATAGTACTGTTATTCGGAGCTTGTTCCGATGATGATAATACGGTGGCAATAGCCCAGCTGGATTTAGTGTCCGGTTCCGATGATTTTCCGATTGTTCTGTCGGAAGATGGCACGACCGGAAAAGTTGAATTTACCGACCTCGGGGGAGTATTGCCGGTTATTATAGAAACCAATCAGACAGATTGGATTTATCAGGTAAAAGAAAAGAGAGACTGGTTTGAAGTGACTCAGCGGGGGGATACACTTGTTTTGACAATTGCTCAAAATAAACATGTGACGTCCCGGGAGGCTGTAATCGTCGTCCGGGCCGGAAGTACAGAGAATAATGCGGCCTGTAAACTGACAGTAACCCAGAAGGGGGTAAAAGGAGCTGATCTGGCAGTAACTCCTGAAAAAATAGAATTTCCAGTAAAAGGAGGGACATTGGAGGTGGAAGTGAAGACCAATCAAAAATTATGGAGTATGCATATTTCCAATGATGTATTCACAATAATAAAAACGGATAATAAAATAACAATTACGGCTGAAGAGAATTTATATCCTGTTGCGATGACGGGAGAACTTACCGTTGTTGCAGGGGAAGGAGAAAATTTGGAATCAGCAGTTCTTCCGCTTGTACAGGAAGCTGCTCCGGCAGTATCCTTGACAGTACATCCCGCGGAAATCCATTTCCCTATGGCCGGAGGAACAGATACGATACGCCTTACGATGCAGAATACAAACATCTGGCAATATCTGTGTGAGCAAGACTGGCTGGAGTTAAAAGCTGAAAATAATTATTTGATCGTAACAGCAGCCAAGAATTCTTCTTATACCCCTTTGACGGCAGAAGTGATGATAGTTGCAGGTATTGAACAAAATTATGCCGGGCAGACCGTTAGGGTCGTTCAGGAAGCCTCCTCTCTTGCAGAAGCGATGATTCTTGAGTTAACGGTGCCTGCAGGGGCTACGGCTGTATTACCGTTACAAGGGACTGTCGATTGTATCGTCGATTGGGGAGACGGAAGTACAGCAGAAACAGTTACGAGTGTTACCCCTATACATGTTTATGCTGAGGAAGGTATATATGAAGTGAAAATTGCGGGGAAAGTGACAGGACTGGGAACAAACAAGGCTATTTTTAATGTGACGCATAAAGATGCTTTAAACTATTTTACTGCTGTAAAACAATGGGGAAATACAGGTTTAACAACTTTAAAAGAGGCTTTCTGGAATTGTGTGAATCTGGAATCTGTTGCAAATGATCTTAACGAGTCTTTCCTGACTGTTACCTCATTTGAAAGAGCTTTTTATAAAGCAGCAGCTTTGAAGGAAATTCCAGCAGGGATCTTTCATAATTGTCCGAAGGTAACCTCTTTCAGAGAATGTTTTAATGGCTGTACTTCTTTAGTTGCATTGCCGGCAGGATTATTCTCTGCTTGTGAAGCTGTTACTACGTTTAGAAGTTGTTTTGACGGTTGTACGAAATTAGCTTCTATTCCGGACGGACTATTTGCTAATAATCCCAAGGTAACTGAATTTTTTGGAACATTTAAATGGTGTGCTTTAACCGAAATTCCGGCTAATACATTTAAGAATTGTTCGAAAGTGACAAGTTTTGCACAGATTTTCTATTCCTGCTCTTTTTTAGAGACTGTACCTGCAGGTATTTTTGATGATTGTATCAGTGCCACTAATTTTAGTTTTACCTTTTCGGGAACAAAATTAAAAGGAGAGTCTCCTTATACAATGGTGGATGGAGTAAAAGTACATTTGTATGAGCGGGCCGAGCATACAGATCGTTTCAAAAAACCGACTTCTTTTAATGATTGTTTTACCGGTTGTACAGATCTTACCGATTTTGAACAGATCAAGGCTGCTGGCTGGGCAAAATAAGTTATAAATACAGGAAACAATAGGAATATCCGGAAAACTCTTTTTCAGAATTATGGATTTTATTTCATCGAATGACCGAACAGAAGTTTCTGTTATTTGCCGAAGGAAGTCTGTTCATCAGCGGTTAGACAGACAAGTATTCGCCGGGCATGAAATATACCTGATCGGAACAGTGTTTTCCGGGTATTTGTTTTGTGTGGATTGCAGACGTAAAGGAGTAATGATCTCTTTTATTTTGTCGTTTCGTTTTGTAAAAGCTTTAGTAATTTATCCAGTTTAGGGGCGATAATGATTTCTGTCCGCCGGTTTAAGGCCCGGCCTTCAGCTGTTTGGTTGTCGGCAACCGGTTTATATTCCCCTCTTCCGGTAGGTTGGATTTGTAAAGGATTTACCTTAAAATCTTCTGTTAAAATACGGACGACGGAGGTGGCCCGGATGACGCTCAAATCCCAATTATCCTTGAATTGGACTGTTTTAATTGGTTTGGAATCGGTATGTCCTTCTATGAAAACATCGATATCTGCCTGTTTATTTAATACAACAGCTAGTTTAGCCAACGCTTCTTTCCCTCTTTTGTCTACCCGGGCACTTCCGGATTCAAATAAAAGTTTGTCGGACATCGCTACATATATTTTACCGTCTTTTTGCCGCACACTCAGTTCATCGCTTCCGAAACCCAGTAATGCATCCTGTATGCTGTTTAATAATTCTTTTACTTTCAGGTTTTGAGCGTCAATCAGCCCTTGTAATTCGCGTATTGTTTTTTCTCTATCGTCTAAAACCGACAGTTTCTCCTGTATCATGGCATTTAATTTCTCCTGTTCCGATTTATTGGAATAAAGCAGATTTCGATAGGCCCGGATGATCCCCCCTAATTCTGTCGTATCTGTCAGCAGACTGTCTATACAAAGAGACAAACGGGAATTTTCCTCCCTGGAACCGGACAATTCTTTACGTAATATTTCCCCTCTTTCGATGGCGGACAGACGGCCGTTTTCGGCTATCAGATACTTTTTCTTGGAAACACAGGAACTGCATAAAAAGAGGAGAGAAATAAACATCAAAGATCCTACTTTATTCATGATATGTTGAAATTAAAAATGTATCACTGATTTCGTATATGCAAACATAGAAAAATATTTGAAAAGAATTAAATGTTCCCCTGTTCAAAAATGGAATACTTAAATGTCTGAAAAGTAAAGGCGGAAAGAGAGAAAAGAAAAAGAGGAGCCCTTTCTGAAAAACTCCTCTTTCAACGGTAAACCGGGAACCGGTTATTTGATTTCAATACTCTTTTCACTCATTTTGATCTCTTCGATTTTCTTTTTAGGAATATCGATCGTCAACACCCCGTGTTCAACCTTAGCTTCAATTTTTTCTCTGTTGATATTATCCGGTAAAATCATTGTCTGTTGGAATTGGGTATAAGAAAATTCTCTCCGCAGGTATTTATTTTGTTTTTGACTTTCATTGTGTTCTTCTTTTTTCTCCATGGAAATCAAAAGTTGATTTTCATCGTCAATTTTGACGGTAAAATCGTTTTTTGTCATACCCGGAGCGGCTAATTCTACCTTATATTCGTTTTCGTTTTCAAGGATATTGATGGCCGGAGCATTCATATTTGCTTTTTCGAGCCATTCGTTTCCAAAAAAATCGTTAAAAATTCCCGGTAACCAGTTTTGAGATCTTTTAACAGGCATCATAATTAAATCCTCCTATTATTTTTAGTTAAACATTCCAATTTTACTCATTTGGGTTTTACTACGAACTCAAATTCAATGAGGAATATTTCAATAGTTGTGCCAAAGGTTTTTAACACAGAAAAACGGAAAAATTGACATTTTTTTTGCCAGCTTTTCAGTTTTATTTTTTATGAAAATGACATAATGTAGCTTTTAAACAGAAAGAACCTTTCTCAAACTTTTACTTATACCCTTGTACGTTTTCATATTTATACACTATAAACGATAAATCAATAAGTCAGAATTTCGTGCCCTTCTTCTGTAATTAATATTGTATTTTCCCATTGAGCAGAAGGTAATCCGTCGGCTGTATAAACAGTCCAGTCGTTTTCTTCATCTATAAAGATTTCGTAACTGCCCATATTAATCATAGGTTCTATGGTAAAGATCATACCGGGAATAAGCAACATACCTGTGCCTTTTCTGCCGACATGCTCTACTTCCGGTTTTTCGTGAAATGCCAGGCCTACTCCGTGTCCACAGAAATCTCTTACGACGGAATAGCCCTGACTTTCAGCATGTTTTTGTATGGCTTCCCCAATATCTCCCAGAAATCCCCAGGGACGGGCAGCTTTGATGCCCAGCTCCAGGCATTCACGGGTAACTTTTACTAATTTCTGGATTTGAGGGGAGACATTGCCAATCAAAAACATCCGGGAAGCGTCGGAGAAATAGCCGTCTAAAATAGTAGATACATCAACATTGACAATATCCCCGTCCCGGAGCAGAATACCCTTGTCTGGTATGCCGTGGCATACCTCATCGTTGACCGAAGTACAGACACTTTTGGGAAAACCTTCGTAATGGAGAGGGGCCGGAACGGCTCCATGAGAAATTGTAAAGTCGTATACCAGCTTATCGATTTCTTCTGTACTCATCCCCGAATGAATGTGGGCAGCTACATGGTCGAGTACCGCTGTGTTGATAAGGGCACTCCGGCGGATGCCTTCGATTTGTTCCGGGGTTTTGATAATTTTCCGGGGAGGAACAGTATGCCCGAGCCTTCTGTAGTACCGCAATTTTTCTTCCAAAGAAAAACCAGCAGAAAAATCCGGATTTAAAAATTTATCCATTTATGATTATTTTATAGTTCTGTACGTTTCCTATTGTCCTCCAAAGATACCATATTTTATTTTTATTGCGAGATAAAATGTAAAAACGTGAGAACGTTCAAAAGACTGACTGCACTTTGATAATTGCCCGTCAGCCAGCTTACTGCTTAACAGACTGACGGAACAGGGAAATAATTCTTCACAAATATTCCTCCCGTGAACCGGTAAAATATCAGTTTGTTTCCGTAGGAGGAACCCCTGTCCGTTAAAAGACAGCCGGATCATTTTTACGTTTTTACTTTTAAATATTTCTGTATTTAATCTGAAGTTTTGAGTAAAAGAATGTTTAAGAAAAAGGAGGCTTTAGCAGTATCCTATTCAAAAGAAAATAAAGAAAAAGTGGGGATTGTATCAAGAAAAGGAATGACTTTAAAATTTAGTGTATTTTGAGGTAATATGATAAAATTTAGGGGGGATATGAATAAAATATATACTTTTTAAAAATAGAACCCTGTAAAAATAATAGGTTATTTTGGAAAATTATATATTTGTCGTAAGAAACAGATGAAAAAATAAGGAAGAAATGGAAACAGTAGGGAGAGGATAAATAACTTTTAAGTTTTTCCGGCGTTATCATGAAGGGAATATAAATATATCAGTTATGGGAAAAATCAGAAAAATCGGTGTCCTGACTTCAGGAGGTGATGCTCCGGGGATGAATGCTGCTATCCGGGCTGTTGTGCGTGCAGGTGTATATAATGGCTGTCAGATGTTCGGAATATATGACGGTTATGAGGGAATGATAAACGGGAAAATAAAAAGGTTGAATTCGAAAGATGTGAGTAATATTATCCAAAGAGGAGGGACGATTTTAAAAACTGCCAGGAGTGCTGGGTTCCGGACGCCGGAAGGGCGTATGAGAGCAGCGGGACAGTTGGCTGCCCGGGGAATTGACGCTTTGGTTGTAATCGGAGGGGACGGTTCTTTTACCGGAGCCGGTTTATTGGTGCAGGAACACGGTATACCCGTGGTCGGTATCCCGGGGACGATTGACAACGATTTATTTGGAACGGATTGTACGGTCGGATACGATACGGCAGTGAATACAGCAGTAGAAGCTATTGATAAGATACGGGATACCGCTACCGCTCACGATCGGTTGTTTTTTGTAGAAGTAATGGGGCGGGATGCTGGTTTTATCGCTTTGCGTTCCGGCATTGCAAGTGGGGCAGGTGCGATTTTGGTGCCGGAATTGAAAACAGATCTGGAAGAGCTGGAGAAATATGTAAATGAGGTGTACGATCCGCAGCACTCCAGCGGGATCGTTGTTGTTGCAGAAGGGGATGAAGCCGGAGGAGCTTATAAAATTGCTGAGAAAGTGAAAAAAGAGCATCCGGAGTTTGATATCCGGGTTTCTGTTCTGGGACATATTCAAAGGGGAGGGGATCCCAGTTCTTTCGACCGGGAAGTTGCCAGTCGCTTGGGAGCAGCTGCAATTGAAGCTTTACTGGATGATCAGAAAAGTATTATGATCGGGATCGTAAACGGTAAAATTGTGCATGTGCCTTTTAATAAGGCGATAAAAAACAATAAAGGTTTGAATTCTGAATTATTAAATTTAGTCCGGATTTTGGCTGTGCATGTAAAGTATAGTGAAGAGGCTTGATCGGGGGAAAAAGGGGATAAATGTTCAACTGTTTGAAAAAGGAAGGGAAAGAAAAGGGGAATAAGGGAATTATGGGGAGGAAAAGGCTGGATAGTGTACATATCTCTGAGATGCAAAATATCGTAGAACAGTTATCTAATGTCCGGAAAAAGGGTTGATGAAAGAGAAAAAGCGATTGCTTATTACGATACTGTATTCCCTTTTTTCGATAAAATATGTTATCATATTGATAAACTGGAGTGATATATTGACGATGAAATGCGGCTTTTGCCTGAATACCGGAAATTGTTATTTATCTGCTGATAGAAAGGAATCTGGGAAACAAAAATACTGTTTCGGCCCTCATGGGCTGCCGAACGTCAGGGAAAAATTTCTGTTGAATAAAAAATAATATATGAGTGATCCGATTAAACATGAGTGTGGTATAGCACTCGTCCGGCTTTTAAAACCTCTGGACTATTATCGTCAGAAATACGGCACTGCCGTATACGGGTTGAATACCCTTTACCTTTTGATGGAGAAGCAGCATAACCGTGGGCAGGAAGGAGCGGGAATGGCTTGTGTCAAATTGAATGCACAGCCGGGGGAAGAATATATCTTCCGGGAAAGGGCATTGGGGAGCGGGGCCATCAGTGCGGTTTTCGATCGTATAAATCAGCAGATGACCCTTCAGCAGACTGACGGGCAGCTACCTCCTGAAAAGCTGCCTTTTGTCGGGGAATTGTATTTGGGACATTTGCGTTACAGTACGACCGGAAAATCCGGAATATCTTATGTACATCCTTTTTTAAGGCGTAACAATTGGCGGAGCAGGAATCTTTGTCTGGCAGGTAATTTTAATCTGACAAATGTGGATGAAATTCTGACGGATATCGTAGCTAAAGGTCAGCATCCGCGCCACAATGCAGATACTTTTATTATCTTGGAGCAAATCGGTTACTTGCTGGATCGTCAGGTAGAAAAATTGTATGAACAATACAGCGCTCCGGAAGTCTCCGGCATGGAATTGAATCGTATTATAGAAGAGAAACTGGATCTGGAGGCGATTATCCGTACTGCTTCTGAAAAATGGGACGGGGGCTTTGTAATCTGTGGGTTGACAGGCAGTGGGGATGCTTTTGTTTTCCGGGATAAATGGGGGATCCGTCCTGCTTTTTATTATGCTGATGAAGAAATCATTGTGGTGGCTTCCGAACGTCCTGTTATACAGACAATTTTAAATGTGCGCACAGAGCAGGTCCGTGAACTGGAAGCGGGACAGGGGCTTATGATAAAGAAAAACGGTGAAATGAAATTATCCCGGATTGCCGTTACGGATAAAATAACCCCTTGTTCTTTTGAACGGATTTATTTTTCCAGGGGGAGTGACCGGGATATCTATCAGGAACGGAAAATGCTGGGAAATTTGTTAACGGATCAGATATTGAAGTCGGTTCATTATGATACAGATCATACAGTGTTTTCTTTTATCCCGAATACGGCAGAGATAGCTTATTATGGTATGTTGGAGGGGTTGGAAGATTATTTGAATTCGAGAAAGAGCGTAGAGTTGCTGGATACGACGGGCAATGTTTCTTCTTACCGGGCCGATTGGATTTTGTCCCGGAGGATCCGTACTGAAAAGCTGGCAATCAAGGATATTAAATTGCGCACCTTTATTGCAGAAAACAATAGCCGCAATGATCTGGCGACACATGTTTACGATATTACATACGGTACTATCGCCGAGGGAGTGGATAATATTGTGGTGATAGATGATAGTATTGTGAGAGGAACTACTCTGAAACAGAGTATTATTAAAATTTTGAGCCGGTTAAATCCGAAAAAGATTGTCATTGTTTCTTCTTCTCCTCAGATACGCTATCCGGATTGTTATGGGATCGATATGTCCCGTATGGAAGAATTTATTGCTTTCAATGCTGCTATTGAACTTTTAAGAGAAAAGGGACAGGAAAAGATCATTGAGGAAGTATACCGGAAATGTAAAGAACAGGAAAATTTACCGAAAGAAGAGATTGTAAATTATGTCAGGGAAATTTATGCTCCTTTTAAGGATGAAGAAATCTCGGCTCGCATTGCCCGTATGGTACGTCCGGAGGAAAGTCCTATCGAAATAGAAATTGTTTATCAGACGATAAAAAATCTCCGGCAGGCTTGTAAAGGACATGCGGGAGATTGGTATTTTTCGGGAAATTATCCTACTCCCGGCGGAAACCGCCTGGTAAATAATGCTTTTATCAATTACTATGAAAATATATACGCAAAAAAATGATTGGTTATCTATAGCCGGATGCATTCGTCAGTACTAGGAAACTTATGTCCTGAGTCATGATTTAAACGCTTTGATACGAGGTGGTTCTGGCGGAATTGATTCTGCATTAACAGCTGTTTTGGCTGCAGAGGTATGTAATAAATTGCTGCTGTATGGCTGTAGTATAACCATTGAAACGAACAGTAAAGCGGAAAGAGGGCGGGCCCGAAAAGTAGGACGGTTTTTTGTACCGATTTCCGGGAAGTGGATTTCCGGATGTACATGTTTAATGCGGACGGTTCAGATTTGCGTAGGTATGGAAACATTTGCACTGTGTCGGTAAATTGGTATTGGGGAAAGGGTATACGGATAAGACTGGAATAAAATCGGAGACGGCTGCAGGGGTAGAGCTCAGAAAAGGAGAATTGAAGGATTTTGAAAGCGGGCAGAGGGTTTTGTGCAGGTTACAAACCCTCTGCTTTTTTAAGAGTATGGCTATTGTAAAGCATCTTTATAAGGCCACGGCCACGGTATGTCTGCATGAAGCTTTTGTGAAGCGTGGAGAGGAAAATAAGGATCCCTTAACAATTCCCTTCCGATGACAATCAGGTCGGCATTTCCGTTTACGAGTATTGTTTCTGCTTGTACGGCGTCAGTAATCATGCCGACGGTAGCTATTTTAATAGAACTTTCTTTTTTTATCTGACGGGCAAAGGGAAGTTGGTAACCGTAATTTACCGGAATAGGAGCACTATGGATCAGGCCTCCTGAGGAGACGTCCAGGACATCCACTCCTTTTTCATACAATACGTTGGCCAGTCGCACGGATTGGGCCCAGTCCCAGCCGTCGTTAGCCCAATCCGTTGCAGATATCCGGACCCCTAGGGGCAAGTCGGAAGGCCATACTTTGCGAATGGCATCGGTTACCTCTGTCAGTAGCCGTATCCGGTTTTCAAAACTACCTCCGTATTCGTCGGTACGTAAATTTGATAAAGGAGACAGAAATTCATGTAAAAGATAACCGTGGGCAGCATGAATTTCCAGCATTTTATAACCGGCTTTTAATGCTCTTTGGGCGGCCGCGGAGAAATCGTTTACAATTTTTTCTATCCCGGTTTTGTCCAGAACTTCCGGAATAGCGCTGTCTGCTTCCTGGGGTATGGCTGAAGGAGCAACAATTTGCCACCCTCCCTCGGCGGGTTTCAGAAATTTCCCTTTTTGTTCTCCTTCGGCTGCAACACTTGCTTTTCGGCCTGCATGTGCTAACTGTATACCGGGGATTGTCCCTTGTGCTTCGATGAAGCTTGTGATTTGCTGGAGTTTCGATATATGCTCCTCTTTCCACAGGCCCAAATCATTTGGCGTAATCCTTCCTTCCGGAGAGATAGCTGTGGCTTCCTGTAAAATGAGAGCGGCCCCTCCGACAGCCCGGCTGCCCAGATGTACTAAATGCCAGTCATTTGCATATCCGTCTTCTGCCTTGTATTGACACATAGGCGACATGACAATCCTGTTTTTTAAAGTTAAGGATTTCAATTCATAGGTAGAAAATAACATCTCAGTTCTTTTTATGAGGACTATAAAAGCAATTCTATTTGTTTCGTGATAAAATCCATTTCATCCCGTTTTAATGTAATATTGGCGGCATGTGCATTGGAAATGGCTTGTTCCGGATTACGGGCACCTACTAAAGCAATTGTTATTCCCGGATGATCGATTGTCCAACGCAGTACCAATTGAGAAAGAGAGGCCTGTTTCTCGTGTGCAAGCGGCCGTATCGTTTCCAGAAAAGCGTTTGTGCGTAAAATATTTTCATCTGTAAAAAACGGATTTTTGGCACGGTGATCTCCAGCTGCAAATTTGTAACCCGGACTCATTTTGCCGGTCAGCAAACCTCTTTCTAAAGGGCTGTATACGAGTACTGATATGCCGTGTCGGGTGCACCAGGGAATCGTCTTTTTTTCTGATTCCCGGTTTACCATGCTAAACGGAATTTGATCCGAGACCAGAGAGATATATTTATCCGCTTCTGCCAATAATTGGGCATCATAATTGCATACTCCTGCATAACGGACTTTCCCTTGTTCGATCAACCTTTCAACAGCTTCGAACGTTTCACTCATGGGAGTTGTCTTGTCCGGCCAGTGAATTTGGTAAAGATCGATATAGTCTGTCTTCAGCCGGCGTAAACTGTCTTCGCATTCCCGGATGATACTTTCTTTACCGGCGTATTTGTAAATATCAATGGGATGTCCGTTATTGTCCTGACTTTTAAAAGCAAAATCTCCTTTGGCTAGATCCCAACGCATACCGTATTTTGTCAGAATTTGAACTTTATCCCGTTTTATTCCTTCTATGGCCTGGCCGACAATTTCTTCGCTGGTTCCCTGACCGTATATCGGAGCTGTATCGATAGAGGTAACCCCTTCGTTATAGGCTGCCCGTATGGCATCTACTGCAGCCTGGCGGTTTGTCGCTCCCCACATCCAGCCGCCGGCTGCCCACGAACCGAATGTGATAACGGACAATTCTAAATCTGTATTTCCTAATTTTCTATATTCCATGGCTATTAAATTTATGATCCTTGCATGTGTAATGTTTACGTAAAAGGAGTGGTAAAGTTCGAAGAACGGAAATAATGGTTTACTAAACCGGTATTCCTGTTACGGACTTCATGCAGCCGTCTGTCTTTCCGGGAAAATAACTAATTTTTGTGTAAACTTTTTCAAATTTCGAAATTCCAGCCCTACTGAATGGAGATAGGGAAATTTGGCATACTTCTTGTTGCACAAAATCCTCATAATTGTGAAATTTTTGTAATAGTAAAGCATAAAATGAATTTATACGTCAATAAAATCTCGCACTATATTCCGGAAGAGGTAGTAGAGAATTCTTATTTTAAAGAGGTGAACGGATTGGATGAGGAATGGATATATTCCCGTACCGGAATCAGGACCCGGAGTAAAGCAGGCAAGGAAGAAAATACAAATACGATGGGTATAAAAGCGGTAGACAATGGGGTGAGTGATTTGCCTTATCCTATGGATACAGTGGATTTAATTGTGGCTGCTACCTATTCTCCTTATGATACGGTTGCGACGATGGCACATATGGTACAAAGACGGTATCAGGCAGACCGGGCTAAATGTATAAGTGTTTCTTCAGCTTGTTCCTCTTTTATTAATGCGATGGAAGTTGCAGAAGGCTATTTTGCCATGAAAAAAGCGCATCGGGCATTGATTATCGCTTCGGAACACAATACGGCTTATGCAAATGAAACGGATCCTCAGAGCGGACATTTGTGGGGAGATGGGGCAGTTGCCTTTTTTGTCTCTCCGGAAAAATACAAGGAAAGTGATCCGCAGATCTTGAGTATATATACGCATGGATTGGGGCATATCGGTAAATCCACCAGTGCGGTATATCTGCGGCCCCGAAATGGAGGGATCGGTATGCCTGAAGGAAGGGATGTGTTTATCAATGCTTGTCATTATATGGTGGAAGCTTTGGAAAAAGCCGGAGAGGCATGTGGAAAGACCTTTTCTGATTTGAATTATATCTCTTCTCATCAGGCAAATCAGCGCATTATCCGCAATATAGCTCACCAGACAGGATTTCCCGAAGAATGTTTCTTGATGAATATAGAAACCCGGGGAAATACAGGTTGCCCCAGTTGTGCTATTTCGTTATCCGAAAATTTACACCGGATTAAAAAGGGAGATTTAGTAGGACTGACCGTATTCGGAGGAGGATATTCCTGTGGGGCGATGTTGCTTCAGTTTTAGGAGGATTCAAAAATATACTGTAGAAGTTTCTCTGTTTATTCCATTTTATTGATGGTCAGATCCGGTAAGGATTGTATAAATTGGAATAACAGGGTTTCTTCTCCGAATTTACGGGTTTTGATGACCATCGTCACGTGATAGGTTTTGGCATCTCCAAAATGCTCTTCGTCGGTTGTATAACTCGTAATATGGTGTCCTAAACTATTGATTTCATTCGTAATAATTCCCAGATTTTCCTTTTTACTGGTTGTAAAGATTAACAAAATACTATGAAGTCCGACTTTCCGGAGGAATAAATTAGTCAGTTCCAGTCCGGCCAAAGTGAGGATGACACCGGTAATGCCGATATAATACATTCCTCCGCCAATAACAAGTCCTATAGC
>JAEXFF010000012.1 GCA_023400335.1 Bacteroidota bacterium | reverse complement strand
ATTTATTTTAGGACTTCCTATTTTAAAGGTGTCTGCTCAGCAAAGTAATTCTGAAGCGGCAGCTTTTTTGAAAATTACTCCGGATGCCCGTTCAGCCGGTATGGGAGATATAGGTGTTGCCTTGCCGGTCCAGGCATTTGCTTTCTATCACAATGCTGCTGCCATTGTGTTTGCTCCTGAAAAAGCTGCTGTGGCTTATTCTTATATACCCTGGATGAGGGATAAAGTTTCCGGTTATGATTTTCATACGGGAGGCGGTTATTTCAAGATAGGAGAAAAGCAAGGTATCGTAGCCGGATTCCGGTATTTTACAAATCCGGCAGTGGAAATTACGGATGGAGATGGAAATGTAACCGATAAGGCAGAACCTAAGGAATGGGCTATAGATTTAGGGTATTCCCGTTTGATTGCTAAAAATTTTGCTGTGGCGCTTACTGCACATTATATTTATTCAGATATGGGCATTGCCGACGCAGCATCTGCCGTTGCTTTTGATTTGGGTTTGTATTATCACCATAAAACGCAGTTATTGGAAGGTGCCGTTTGGACGGTAGGCTTACAAGTGGCTAATATTGGCACGAAAATTAAATATGCTGATACAAAGTATGATCTGCCTGGAATGGCTAAATTAGGAGGTTCCCTCTCCCTTCCGTTCTCGAAAAATCATCAGTTGTTATGTGGGGTAAATCTCGATTATCAGTTTATTCCTTCCGGTAGCGAATTGTTTAGCGCTGGCATTGGAGCTGAATATACTTTCAGACAATTGGTGTCCCTCAGAGGAGGGTATCATATTGCCGATGAAGATAAAGGCGGGGAAAATTATGCAACAGTTGGTTGTGGAGTTCATTTCTGTAATTTTACAGGAGATTTTTCCTGGCTGGCTGCTGATTCCGACAGTGCATTGAAAAATACTTACCGGGTGACTGTCGGCTATAAATTTGGAGGAAACAGAAAGTAAACAAACTTTGGGGAAAGTTTATACTTTTCCCCAAACCGATTTTAAAATAAAAAGTGGATTTAAAGAATTTGAATAATTTCTTAAATCCACTTTTTGTTGAGAAATATTGTAAAACTACTCTTTAAGTATTCAGTTACAATATGGCTTTTATCCTTTCTGCCAATGATGTTTTGGGAGCAGCCCCTACCTGTTTGTCAACCACTTCCCCGTTTTTAAAGAAAAGAATAGTTGGGATATTTCGTATTCCAAAACGGGCTGCCGTACCCGGACTGCTGTCGACATCCACTTTTGCCACAACGAGTTTTCCGGCATATTCAGTAGCAGCCTCTTCTACAATAGGCATCATCATTTTGCATGGGCCGCACCATTCTGCCCAGAAATCCACTAAAACCGGTAATTCCGATTGTAGTACTACTTCCTCAAAATTTGAATCATTAACCATTATAGCCATAATAATTATTTTAAAAGTTCATATTTATCTGTAGGGTAAGATAAAACCGTTCAGGCGGTTCTATCTGCTTTTCTAAAAAGATCTCTTTGTTCTTTATTTTAGAAATTTAGTGTTTTTACCTTATAAATGTGTACAAAATCCAGTGACTTTACCTCATTTTTTTGCAATATCAGGGGATTTTGCTTCGCTTTGTTCACAAAATCTGACGATTTTGCTTCGCTTTGCTCTGCGAAATTAATTAATTTTCATTTTAATGGCATCATTATTTTCAAAATATTCGTATAATTCTCTCGAACGTTCTATTTTACAACTTCTTGAGAACATTTTGACGTTATAACCATTCTGGTCGTAAAGTATAAAATTTAAAGGGACGTGGTTCGTCTTTTTATCAGTAGAATGTTTTAAGATAAACTGATTATTTATTTCATTCAACGTTTCAAAAGTCAGTTGACTGATATCGACCATCAAAGTAATGGATTTGATCAATTTTTCTCCAATGACATTTAATAAATCGATGCTGTTGATGTTGAATGAGAGTTCGTTCGGATCGTTACTCCATTTTTTGGTTTGAACTCTCCCTTTGATATATATAGCGGTTTCCAGAATAAAATAGTTGCGATATTTAATATAATCTTCTCCAAAAAAAGGTAATTCATAAGTACCGCTGAAATCTTCTATGGTGAGGATTCCGAAATCGTTCCCTTTCCTGGTTTTTCCTTCCCGTTTGTTAATGATAATACCGGCAATTGTGATATCTTTTTCCCGTAGAGCATTCAGGTTGCTGCTAAGCTCTTCCAGAGGGGTACACAGGGCTTTAATTTCCAGTTTAAAGGGATCTAAGGGATGCGACGTTAAGTAAATCCCAATCAGTTCTTTTTCTTTTTTCGATTTTTCCAGTTCTGTCCAAGGTTCACAATGCGGGATATTAGGCCGGGCTACTTCATAACCCTCCATACCTCCGAAAAGAGATACCTGTAAATTCAGACTGTCTTTTTGATTTTTTTGTCCGAAATTAATCAATGTATCCAGTATAGTGCTTGTCGCATCAATCGGCTGAAAATATTGGGCCCGGTGATAACCGAAACTATCCAATCCTCCTGCTATGATTAAATTTTCGAGTGTTTTTCTATTTACGCTTTTATAATCGATCCGTTCAAAGAAGTCAAATACATCCTTATAAGGGCCGTTTTTCGCCCTTTCTTCGATGATTTTATCTGCAGCTCCTTCTCCTACCCCTTTAATTGCTGCCATTCCGAAACGGATATCTCCTTTACTGTTCACCATGAAATCGTTGAAGGATTCGTTAACATCGGGGGCCAGTACCTTTAGTCCCATCCTCTTGCATTCATCCATGAATACAGTGACTTTTTCAATCTGGGAAAGGTTGTTACTCAAGTTGGCTGCCATAAATTCTGCGGGATAATGAGCTTTCAGGTAACCGGTCTGATAGGCGATATAAGCATAACAAACCGAATGTGATTTATTGAAAGCGTAGGAAGCAAAAGCTTCCCAATCTCCCCAGATTTTATTTACTAAAGTTTCTACATCTTTCCCGACATCCTGGCAACCTTTGACAAAATCCGGATTATTCCGGCATCCTTGAATAAACTGGTCTTTCAGCTTGTTCATGGTGTCAATTTGTTTTTTACCCATAGCTTTCCGCAAAGTGTCCGACATACCCCGGGTAAAGTTACCCAAGGCCCTGGATTGAAGCATGACTTGTTCCTGATAAACAGTGATTCCATAGGTATCTTTCAGGAAAGGTTCCATCATGGGATGGTCGTATACTATAGGTTCTTCCCCATGTTTTCGTTTAATGAACTGGGGAATATATTCCATCGGTCCCGGACGGTAAAGGGCATTCATAGCAACCAGGTCCTCAAAACGGTTGGGTTGCAAAGCTTTCAGGTGTTTTTTCATACCGGGCGACTCGAACTGGAACAGTCCGGTCGTTTCTCCCCGGGAAAAAAGTTCAAAGGTTGTTTTATCGTCCAGCGGGATTTGATTTTCATCTATTTCCAGGTGTTTAGAGGCTTTGATATTTTCCAGACAGGTTTTTATAATGGAAAGCGTCCTCAGTCCCAGAAAATCCATCTTAATCAAACCGATTGGTTCTACAAAATGCCCGTCGTACTGAGTCGTCATCAGACTTTCTCCTTCAGTAGGCATAATCGGGATATGTTCTGTAAGAGGATCCCTGCTAATCAATATACCACAAGCGTGTACTCCTGTCTGACGTACGGAACCTTCCAGAATTTCTGCCAATTGGATGGTTTTGGCAATAAGAGGATTGGGGGATTTTTTTTCTTTTTCTAAATCCGGGTTTTCCTTGTAAGCTTTTTTTAAAGTCATTTTAGGGGCTTCCGGAACCATTTTAGCCAGGCGGTTTGCCTCTGAAAGATCCAGCTTCAATACCCGGGCTACGTCTTTAATTGCCATCTTCGCGGCCATACTTCCGAAAGTAACGATATGGGCCACCTTATCTGCTCCGTATTTTTGGGTCACCCATTCCAATACACGCTGGCGCCCGTCATCGTCGAAGTCTACGTCGATATCCGGTAAGGATATGCGGTCCGGATTTAAAAAACGTTCGAACAGTAAATCATATTTTACCGGATCTATACTGGTTATCCCAAGGCAGTATGCTACAGCGCTGCCGGCTGCTGATCCCCGGCCGGGACCTACGATTACCCCCATATCACGGGCTGCCTGGATAAAATCCTGAACGATTAAGAAATAGCCTGGGAACCCCATCGTTTTCATGATGTGAAGTTCAAATGCCAACCGTTCCTGTAACTCCGGAGTAAGTTGCTCCCCATAACGTCTGACAGCTCCTTTCATCGTTAAAGCTTTTAAGTAATCGGCTTCCAGCTTAATACGATAGAGTTTTTCATACCCTCCCAATTTTTTTATTTTTTTATGGGCATCTTCAGCTGACATGACGACCTCCCCTTTTTCGTTCCGGGTGAACTCATTGAATAAATCTTCTGTCGTAAATTGTTTACGATATTCATCTTCTGTGCCGAATTCCGCAGGAATGGGAAAAACAGGCATAATGGGATCGGAATCAAGTTGGTATTCTTCAATTTTATCAGCAACTTCCTGCGTATTTTCTATGACCTGTGGAATATCCTTGAATAATTCGGCCATTTCACTGGTCGTTTTAAACCATTCCTGGCGGGTATAGCGCATACGGGTGGGATCGTCAATATCTTTGCGGGTATTTAGACAGATTAGCATATCATGAGCTTCTGCATCTTCTTCATTGAGAAAGTGTACATCATTGGTCGCAATCACTTTGATTCCTAATTTTTCTCCGATTTGAAGAATGTGCTTGATACAAAGTTCTTGATTTTCATATACCTCCGATCTTAATTTCGGGTCTGCTGCCGGATGCCGCATGACTTCTAGGTAATAATCATCTCCTAACAGGTCTTTGTACCATTGGGCAGCAGCTTCTGCCCCGGCAATGTCTCCGGCCATAATCTTTTGTGAGATTTCTCCGCCCAGACAGGCAGAAGAAATAATCAAACCTTCGTGATGTTTTTCCAGCAAGGCTTTATCAATGCGGGGACGATAATAAAATCCGTCAATAAAGGCAACTGAACAAAGTTGTACGAGGTTGGTATATCCTTGCTGATTTTTGGCCAATAGAATGAGGTGTTCTCCGGAACGGTCAATGGGTTTTTCTTTGCGGTATAAAGATTCACGGGCAACATAAGCTTCGCATCCCAATATGGGTTTTATCCCTTTTTTGCGGCAGGTATCATAAAAGAGTTTAATCCCGAACATATTTCCATGGTCTGTAAGGGATAAGGCTGTCATGCCATCGGCTATTGCCTTGTCAATCAAGCCGGGGATGCTGGCAGCTCCGTCCAGTATAGAGTATTGTGAGTGAACGTGAAAGTGCGTAAATTTCATCCTGAAAAATTTAGGAATTAAAAGCCGGTAAATTTAATTGTTTCAGTTTATATATCTTTTTGTTTTCAGTTTTTTAAATGTTGAATCGTTTCCTCTATTACCCGGGGGAAGTGTTCGTATTCCAATGCATGTACTTTTTGGGCCAGGCTTTCTGGTGTATCTTTTGTTTCAATCCGGCAACGGGCCTGAAAAATCGGGCTTCCTTCATCGTATCGGTTATTAATATAATGAATGGTAATTCCGCTTTCTTTTTCTCCTGCTGCAATGACGGCTTCATGTACCTTCATCCCGTACATTCCTTTTCCTCCGTAATGGGGGAGCAAAGCCGGATGAATATTGATGATTTTATCGGGGAAAGCAGATACAATAAAGGCAGGCATCAGCCATAAAAATCCGGCTAATACGATAAAGTCAATTTGGCGTTCCTGCAAGGTTTGGAATACCTTTTCCGGGTCTTTCAAATCTTTGCGGTCAAACAAAAAAGTAGGTATATTGTATTTTTCAGCTCTTTTTAAAACATAAGCGTCTGGTACATTACAAAAGACCGAATCAACGGATATTTCAGGCCTGGAAATGAAATATTGGATGATATTTTCGGCGTTAGAACCTGATCCAGAGGCGAATATTGCTATTTTTTTCATCTTGTAAAACATTAAAAATCAATTGCATAAAGGTAATAAAACTTATATTCCTGTCAAAAAATTTTTTAGAAAAAAAATAAACTCTAACTTTGCGACGAGTTTTGATAAATATGCGTATGGAAAAATACGTGTGAGAGTAAAAAATAAATGTCTAATTAAAATTTAAAGTTATGTCTGACATTACAAGTAGAGTTAAGGCTATCATCGTTGACAAATTAGGAGTGGATGAAACAGAAGTTACTCCGGAAGCTACATTTACAAATGATTTGGGAGCTGACTCTTTGGATACAGTAGAATTGATTATGGAATTGGAAAAAGAATTTAATATTACCATTCCGGATGATCAAGCTGAAAAGATCACTACTGTAGGTGATGCTATCTCTTATGTAGAAGCTAACGCAAAGTAAAAAACCAATAACAATTCTATGGATTTGAAACGAGTAGTAATTACAGGTCTTGGAACAATCAACCCTCTTGGTCATAACGTACCGGAGTTTTGGGACAATTTAGTAAAAGGTGTCAGTGGCGCCGGTCCTATTACTCGTTTTGATGCATCAAAATTTCGTACACAATTTGCCTGTGAAGTAAAAGATTACGATCCGGTTTCTTATTTTGATAAGAAAGAAGTTCGTAAAATGGATCTCTATACGCAGTTCGGGTTAATAGCAGCCCGGGAGGCGCTTCAGGATTCTGGTCTGGATGTGGAACAGGAGAATGTAAAAAGAATTGGTGTAATTTGGGGGGCTGGAATTGGCGGCTTACAGACGTTTTTCGAAGAATGCCGGGACTTTGCGCTAGGAGAGGGGACGCCGAGATTCAACCCTTTTTTTATACCTAAGATGATTGCGAATATGGCAGGCGGTATGATTGCTATAGAACATGGATTTAAAGGTCCTAACTATACGACTGTATCGGCTTGTGCCTCATCGGCTCATGCCTTGGTTGATGCATTAGACCTTATACGTTTAGGAAAAGCTGATATTATTATTGCCGGTGGTTCAGAAGCTGCTATTACAGTTCCGGGTGTCGGTGGTTTTAGTGCCATGAAAGCGATTTCTACGCGTAATGATGATCCGAAGACAGCTTCCCGTCCGTTTGATGTGGACAGAGACGGTTTTGTCATCGGTGAAGGTGGTGCTTGCCTTGTCATTGAAGAATACGAACATGCTGTAAAGAGAGGAGCCAAAATTTATGCGGAATTAGCCGGAGGCAGCGCAAATTGCGATGCTTATCATATGACAGCTCCTGATCCGACCGGAGAGGGGGCTTGTGACGTAATGCTCGGTGCTCTTGAAAATGCTGGTCTTAAACCTGAGAATGTAGATTATATAAATGTTCATGGTACTTCAACCGGTTTGGGAGATGTGGCTGAACCCAAAGCAATTCAGAAAGCTTTTGGAGAACATGCTTATAATTTAAATATCAGTTCGACTAAATCAATGACAGGTCACCTGTTGGGGGCAGCCGGAGCAATAGAAGCTATTGCTTGTGTTTTGGCTGTGAAAAATGATGTGATTCCTCCCACCATTAACTTCCAGAATCTTGATCCGGAGCTTGATCCTAAATTGAATTTCACATTCAATAAAGCTCAGCAGCGAACAGTGAATGTGGCCATGAGCAATACTTTTGGCTTTGGTGGGCACAACGCTTGTGTCGTTATTAAAAAATAATCACTTCTAATTTTTTGGGCGGTGGTTAGGAAAATCATTCAATCCATAAGACTTTATCTTCACAGGAACGATAAGTTTTATGGATTGTCTATTTCTCAAATTGGCTTTGTCCCGGGTAACCGGAATTTGTATAAGCTGGCTTTGCTTCATAAATCTGCTTCCCGGTATACAAAAAACGGTACTGTCCTGAATTATGAACGGCTGGAATTTTTGGGAGATGCCGTATTGGGAGCAATTGTTGCAGAATTACTTTATAAGTTTTTTCCGATTAAAGACGAAGGATTTCTGACACGCGTCCGTTCTAAAGTAGTAAGCCGGGAATCTTTAAATGAACTGGCCATTAATATTGGTTTAGACAAAGCTGTAGTGGCTAAGTCCGATATATCTAAAAACAAACATGTATACGGAGATGTATTCGAGGCTTTTATCGGCGCTATGTTTCTGGATCAGGGATTCGGTAATACGAAGAAATTTATTGAGAAATTTATTTTCCCGAATTTTTTTAATATCCGGGATCTGGTTACTATTGACCGGAATTATAAAAGTCGGTTGATTGAATGGGGACAAAAAAACAGGAAAGAATTGTTTTTTGATGTTCACGAAAATCAAAAAAATCATAAAAACCGGTTTGAATGTATGATCTCAATTGACGGAACAGTGATGGGAAATGGAAACGGAGCCTCTAAAAAAGAAGCTGAACAAAATGCTGCTGAACAAGTGATTGAAAAACTTATGGATGAGGCTGAAGGCAAACTGGAGATATAAGCGGAAATCTTTTTGAAAAAATATAGCTGAAAACGATTTTACCGATTTCAACTATATTGTTTTTACATTTAACCGATTATCTTACTCTTTCCACATAAGTTCCTTCGGCCGTATTGATGCGGATTTTTTCTCCCATTTCAATGAAAAGAGGCACCATAACTTTTGCTCCGGTCTCTAATTCTGCCGGTTTTAAAGCAGTAGAAGAAGCTGTATCTCCTTTTAAACCAGGTTCTGTATAAGTAACTTCCAATACTACAGTCGGTAATAATTCTACATATAGAGGAGTCTCTGTATCAGCATGAACCACCATTTCCACTGCATCTCCTTCTTTTAAAAACTGAGGAGCATTGATGAGTTCTGCCGGAATGTTAACCTGATCATAGGTTTCTGTATGCATCATTACATAATCTTCTCCGTCTTTGTATAAAAATTGAAATGGACGGCGCTCGATACGGGCAGTATCAATTTTTACGCCTGAAGTAAATGTATTTTCCAGTACTCTGCCCGTTTTTACATTTCTGAGTTTAGTTCTTACAAATGCCGGACCTTTACCGGGTTTTACATGTTGAAACTGAACGATTGTATATAAATCGTCTTTAAATACGATACACAATCCGTTTTTGAAATCAGCTGTTGTTGCCATATATTTAAGCTTATTTTAAAAATTTATATTTTACTTTTCCGTCTGAATTTCCTGAGGTTTCAGATCTTGATTCCTTTTTTCTTCTGCGGCAAAAATAATAAAAACTTTCTATATTTTACTGATATAAAATCAGATCAAACGTATTAAAATAAAAATGCTTGCCTGATTCTGGGAGAGATCCGGTTTATCACTTCCCTTTTTAGACCGTTTATTTTCCGAACGGCCGGAATCGAAGGATCTCCCTCCGTTTTCCCAGGGGGGATTTCTCAGGAATTAAAAGCATGTTTTCCCGTGCGGGTATTTTTAAACAATTTTATGTTTCGGAGTAGTAGCGATAAAATCTTTAAGATAGAAAGGTTCGAAATAAGCAACACTTTCAAATTCCTGTGCTTTGAATTTTTGTTCTGCGATCTCTGCCAGATGTACAGCGGAAGCAGCTCGGTTATTTAAATAACAGGCGTTAGGAGAAATCAACGTATTTTTTATTTTTTCACTTCCGTCTCCGAAGAAGTAAACTTTATGGGCTGCTAAAATAGCGGAAAAGGAATGTTCATCAATGATTTCAGCTTTTGTATCTACCATCGTCCGGTTTTCTGAGTCAAAAAAAGCTGTATATACTTCCATCCTTCGGGCATCAATCATCGGACAGTACCAAGCTTCTTCTTTAATTTGCCCGGAAACGGAACGGGCTAATGCCTGAAGTGTATTGATCGCAATAAGAGGCTTGGAGGCGCCGAAACAAAGCCCTTTCGCCATGGACACTCCTATCCGTAAACCGGTATAAGAACCGGGTCCCATACTTACAGCGACAGCATCCAGGGCTTGTGCTTCTAAAGCGCACTCCTGTAAAAGTTCCTGTATAAATGTTCCCAGCAAAAGAGAGTGGTTTAAACCTTCTGAATTTTCTTTTATTCCCAGAATATTTCCCTCTTTAGCTAATGCTACGGAGCAAACGGATGTTGCAGTTTCTATGTTGAGGATCAGAGCCATGATTGTTCGAAAGTGAGGTAAAGATGAATTATTTTTATTGTAAAATTCTGCGTTTATTTTCGAAGAATTTGAATACTTCCGTCCATTTCCAGTTTAATAATGCTGGAAGGACTACAAGGCCTGGTTTCCGTTTGGCGGAAATCCACGACGTAATCTACGGCATTTTTAATTTCTTCACTAATATCGGAAAAACATCTGGGGGAGGGCTGCCCGCTTATATTGGCTGAAGTAGAAACGATCGGCTTCCGGAACCGGAAAAGCAGAGCTTTGCTAAATGGCTCTTCAGTGATCCGGATTCCGATGGTTTGATCCGTATTTATCAGATTTGCAGCTAAATTCCGGGCATTCGGATAAATGATGGTGGTCGGTTTGTTACTTACTTCAATAAGCTGCAGTGCAATTTCCGGTACATCTGCATAAGAAGCGATTTTCCCGGCGTCGTCCAGTAAAACGAGCATGGATTTATTGTCTTCTCTCTGCTTTAGTTTATAGATTCGTTGTACTGCTTTTGCATCGGTGGCATCACAGCCGATACCCCAAATCGTATCCGTAGGGTACAGGATGATCCCTCCTCGTTTGAGAACCTCAGTTGCCTGAAAGACCTCTTCTTTTAATTTAGCTTCCATAAGTTGGTATAGACCGTTTTTGAATAAAAAATTTCCGGATAGCATTGTAATTCCAGCCTTGCGAAAGTACGAAAGTTTCCCTGATAATAAAAATGTTCCGTAAAGAATCCGGTTTTGTTATTGAAAAAGTAAATCCGGTATTTTATTCGTAACGGTAAAATAATTGCAGTAATTCAGTGGAAGTGAACAGAAAATATATACAAAATAAAGATAAACGGAATTGCATTTACCCAATCCCTCTTCATTTATTCAAGAGGGATCAGGATAAATTGATTATACCAGATGTTTTATTAATTCACTGCGTTCCCCGTAAAGCATATCGATGACAGGCATTTCGATTAAGGTATAACACCCAGGCTGCTGGCGTAAAGCTGCCCTGGCTGCCGATACCAGAATCTGTCCTGTGAGGGCCGGGTTATTGATTTTCATATCAAATTCGAATAATTGATTTTGGGTTTTTCCCGATACTCCTTTACGTGTCAGATTAACTCCGTGTCCCATATCCAATAAAGCATCTACGCATTCTACTTGTAAAACATGGGTTTCATCGTTTGCAAAATAAGGATCTGTTTTAATTTTTTGAGCGATCTCTTCGAAAGATTGTCCCTTTTCTAATTCCACATACACCATGCGCCGATGTATACCGGTACCTGTCGGGATTGTCATGGACAAAGCTGCTTTCACTCCTTCGATTGCTTTTACGGCTACGGTATGTCCCATACTCATACCTGGTCCGAAATTGGTGTAAGTAATTCCTTTGGGAGCGCAAGCTTCTAACAAAGCACGCACGACAGAATCGCTTCCCGGATCCCAGCCTGCAGAAATAACAGATACTTTATTGTATTTTTTGGCGACTTCCTCTAAATAGCGGTGTAATTCCGGAATTTGGGTATGAATATCGAAACTGTCTACTGTATTGATTCCCAGTGCTAGTATTTCTGTAGCATAACTTTTTACACTGCGTGTGGGAGTGCAAAGAATAGCTACATCTACAGTGTTTAGTTTACGGATATCGGAAACGACTTCATAATTTTTCAGTTCTTCCGGTATTTCTTGTATGTTCCGGCGTACTATTCCGGCCACTTCAAAATCCGGTGCTGCAAGAAGTGCATCCAATACGTATTTACCAATGTTACCATATCCTACGACGGCAGCTCTAATTTTTTTCATATTGTCAGTGTTTTTTGTTTGGAATACAAATTTGCGAATTATTCACTATACGACAAAATTCCTTTTGGACATTGTTAATCTTAAAACCAATTATTGGAGATGTGTATAGAATTTGAACGATTTTGAAAAAGTACATCAGGAAACATTTTCTGTTCTTTTGGCTTTTTTAATATCTTGCAGGCTCATTTAATTGATGCGTGTTATGATTCTACTGAAAAAAATTCCACATACTTATACGATTATAGCCGTGCTTATTCTCATTTGTGCTATCCTTTCCTGGGTCATTCCGGCTGGAGAATACGAACGGCAGATAATAGAAGTAAAAGGAGTGAAACGGACTGTTATCGTGGATAATTCTTTTCACCGGGTGGAGCAGTCTCCGCAAACTTGGCAGGTCTTTGGTTCTTTAATGGAAGGCTTTGAAAAACAATCCGGAATTATTGCTTTTTTGTTGATTATCGGGGGAGCCTTTCAAATATTGAATAGTGGGAAGGCTGTAGATGTCGGAATCCTTTCTTTTTTGCGTTTTACCCAAGGGCTTGAACGGTATCGTTTTATGAAATATATAGGGGTAAACAATATCGTTATTTCTTTGATTATTATTTTGTTCAGTCTTTTTGGCTCCGTATTTGGTATGAGTGAGGAGACTCTGGCTTTTATTGTCATTATTGTACCTTTAGCTATCCGGATGGGATATGATTCTATTACGGGACTTTGTATGGTTTATGTAGCGGCTCACGTCGGTTTTTCCGGGGCTGTCCTCAATCCTTTCACCATTGGAATTGCGCAGGGGTTATCCGATTTACCGTTGTTTTCAGGTTTTACTTATCGGTTGTTGTGTTGGGGGATATTGACCACTGTTTTGATTATAGGTGTTTTGATTTATGCCGGCCGGGTTAAACGGAATCCGGCTTGTTCGTGTATGTATGAAGCCGATAATTATTGGAGAAACAGGAGTATTGAAGAAGGAGAGAAGGTCATTTATACGACGCCTTTTTCTTCCCGTATAGTATATTTTTTGATTTTAGGTGCGCTGGGGTTATTTTCTGTATATTATCCGGTAACTACCTTACATTTGGGGGAATCGTCGGTCGCTATTTATGCTGTACCGGTTTTGACGGTTTTGTATGCTTTTTTCGGTTGGTTCAGTTTGCGTAAATCTTTTCATTTTTTCGTCTTGACGATACTGGGTTTCACAATCGTTTTTTTGGTTACAGGAGTGATGGGATATGGCTGGTATTTGACGGAAATATCTGCTTTATTCCTGGCGATGGGAATTATGTCGGGTTTTGCTATGGGAAAAGGGGCGAATGAGTTAATTCAGTCTTTTTTAGACGGGGCAAAAGATATTTTGTCTGCGGCGATTGTCGTTGGATTAGCCGGAGGAATTATCCAGATTCTTCAGGATGGAAGGATTATAGATCCTATTTTACACGGATTGGCAACTTTGATGAATGATGCCGGAAAAGTAATAGCAATCGGAGGGATGTATTTGATTCAGACCTTAATAAATATTGTTATTCCTTCCGGTTCGGCAAAGGCGGCCCTGACGATGCCTATTATGGCTCCCTTTTCAGATGTCATCGGTATCTCCCGCCAGGCAACAGTGATGGCCTTTCAATTTGGAGATGGATTTACGAATATGATTACCCCGACTTCCGCTGTATTGATAGGAGCTTTGGGAATAGCCAGAGTCCCTTATGAAATATGGGTGAAATGGTTTTTCCGTTTTCTGATTGTATTTATCCTATTGGGATTTATTTTACTTATTCCTACCGTAATTTTTCCGTTAGACGGATTTTAATAAAGAAGAAACTGGATTTGTAAAATTATTTTAAATTCTTACTTTTACACTTTACACTAAATAAACAAAAAGTGAACTCTATGTATAGGGTATTGATTCTTTTTTTGTTTTTCCCGGTTCTTTGTAAAGTTTCAGCGGGACAAACAACAGCGGAATTAAGCCGGTATAAAGATAATTATATTCTTATTGTGAATTCTCATAGCGATGACGATATGTGGGAGTATACATTTGCCCGAAAAATACGTCAGCGTTTGAATCAGCTATTTCCTGACAAGGCTGTAAAAGTAGATTATGTAGCAACAAATAAACGTAATTCTATGATTGCCAGTCGTTATGCAATGCAAGGAATTTTTCTGCAAAATCGTATTCGTCCGGCAGTTATCGTTTTTATTGGAGACGAAGGGTGGATGACTTACCGGAAGATGAGATTGGGAGCCTGGAGAAAGGTGCCGGTCGTCCTTTGTAATGTGCAAAAAGAAATCTTAAAAGATTACGCTGTTTTCTTTGAAGAACATTCTGTAAAGGATTCTCAGCTTATACCGTTGGATTCTTCCCGGGGCGAAATTAAGGTGACGGGTATATGGGAAGAAGGAAATGTAAAACCCACTTTAGCCTTGATACAGAAATTATTTCCGGATACCCGGGAGCTGATATTTATTTCCGGAAATATATATTCTGATGAATATACGGTAAAAGAAGTTCAACAGACATTATGCCGGTTTTATCCGGAACTGAAATTAAAGGTCTATAAAGACAATATCGTAAATACAGATACATTGACCCGAATTTTCAATCATTTACCTCCGCATACTGTTGTTTTGTGTAAGGATTGGTATACAAAATGGGTAAATGCTCAGCAGGAAAATATATCTTTTGCTTCTTTATTTAGTCGCAAATTTCCGGTTCCGATTTTTACATTAAAGGAAGTTCATGCGCTGAATGACGTGATCGTCGGAGGCTGTTTTCTTGATCAGGATGTATATACAGAAGAAGTAATCGATCGTATTTCCCGGATTCTCAAAGGAGAAGATGCCGGATCTATACCCTTTGCTTCATTTGGCGAAATGAAAATACGTCTGAATGAAAAGGCTGTTCGTCATTTTGGTTTATCTCCTCATTTATTACCTTCCGATCGGATCGTTTATTACAATATACCTCCCGGATTTTTCAAAAAATATCAACGGTATATTTTAATCGGTTTGCTCTGTATTTGTATAGGATTGATCGTTTTTTTTATTTATATGCGGGATAGAAGTAACCGTAAGGAGTTATGGTTGGCTTATGAACAGTATAAAAAATTATATGCAGAGTTCAGTATTATTTATGAAAATATGCCTGTCGGATTGTTTTTATTGGATGCTAAAGGGAAATTGTTACGAAAAAATCCGGCGGTTATTGCCTGGGAAAATAATCATCCTTTATTATTGGGTGTAGAAAATTTTTTGGATTCTCCTTTGTGTGAAAAAGAAATCCGTCAAAAGATTGAAAACCGGATTCCTGTTGACGAAACAATTACCTTAAAGCAGAAGGACGAAAAAGAATTTTATTTTTTCCGAATGATTATCCGGTATATAGAAGAAAAGGAAAGTAATACTTACCGTATTCTTCTGATATTGATAGATGCTACAAATATTTTTAAAGAGAGGACGAAAAAGGAAAAAATATGGAATGTATTTGAATTTGCAATGGGAGCAGCGTTTTTGGGTGTAGCGGAATATAATTTATTAGATGGTTCCGGTTTTGCAACAGATTCCTGGTACCGTAATCTCAGTAGAGAAAAAAGAAATGATTTTACCGATATTTATCAAAATGTCTGGAGAGAAGACCGGGATAAATTGCTGGGTTTTATCGAAAAAGTCCGGAAAGGAGAAAAAGATTTTTATTTTGATATCATCCGGGTACTTCGGTCGGATCACAAAATATCTTGGTTACGTTATGTGATTCAGGTCATAGAATATGCACCGGAAGAAGGGCGGATTATTGTGGCTGAATTGAGTTCGAATATTGACAGACAAAAGCAGCGGGAACTGGAATTAACAGAGGCATTGCGGAAAATAAAAGAGTCCGATCAATTGAAAAGTGCTTTTGTGGCGAATATGGGGCATGAAATTCGTACGCCTTTGAATGCAATCACCGGATTTGCCGATTTATTAGTGAATAGTACGGATCGGGAGGAAAAGCAACAATTTGCTGCCCTTATTGAAGATAATACAGCTACATTGCTCCGTTTAATTGGGGATGTTATCGATTTGTCAAAAATTGAGGCGGGTACGATCGATTTTTCTTTTACCGAGACAGACCTGAATGATTTATTGGAAAATATTGTTGCAGAGACGCGTTTAAAAGCAAACCCGAAAAATGTAAATGTACTCTTTCAGGAAAAGCAGGAATATTGTTTTATTACTACCGACCGGATTCGTTTAAAACAGGTTATAACTAATTTTGTTTCGAATGCCCTTAAATTTACTTTGGAAGGAGAAATTCGTATAGGATACCATTTGCAAGATAAACAATTGTATATATATGTAGCAGATACGGGTATCGGCATACCTAAAGCCCGTCAGACTGAAATATTCGACCGTTTTGTAAGTTTGTCAACCCATGTTACCGGTTATGGGTTAGGACTTTCTATTGCCCGTTCAATTGTGCATCATTTAAAAGGGGAAATCGGAGTGGATTCTGAAGAAGGAAAAGGAGCAACTTTTTGGTGCCGTTTTCCGGTGGAAATTGTGGAAGTAACTACTGCTTCGGAAAAGAGCAGATAAGAGATCATTTATCGTAATAGATATTATTTGAGAAAAATAAAGTATATTTTTTTGTATGAAATACGGCTCTCTTTTTTTTCTATTATTACTTTTTAATCTGGGGTTTGCACAAAACAAACAGGCCACAGAGGTAGAACAGAAATATATACTGATCATTAGCTCTTATAGTGAAGAAATTACCTGGGCAACTTTGACTGGAAATAAAATGGTGGCCCGTTTAAAATCGGAATATCCGGATGCATTAGTTTATGTCGATTTTTTAAGTGCAAACAATACATATACCCGAAACGGATTATTGGCAAAGGCCCGGGCTATTTTCCAGTCAGCTGGCGAAAACAATGTTGAATCTTCCAGAGCATTGTTTGATTTAAGTTTAGAAAGTGTTTTTAAAACGAATGAAATTCATAAACCCAAGGCTTTAGTTCTTATTGGGGATGAAATGTGGGCTATGTATCGTTCGCTGGCCAAAGTATTGGAAAGTTGGAGAGACATACCCGTTATATTATGCGGAGTGAACGATTCTATAAATAATACATTGTATTATCCACAAAGCAAAGGGACATTTAACGCTTTAATACCGACTCCCGCTTCAAATTATTGGGTATCTGGCTTGGATTTAGAACGTTATGAAGTAAATATGACGGGGACGATACAAACTTTACCCCTACGGAAAAATCTGGAATTGATCAAAACTTTACTACCGGAGGTGAAACATATTACCTTCATCGATGAACGGTATTACGCTACAGAGTATATAGC
>JAEXFF010000256.1 GCA_023400335.1 Bacteroidota bacterium | reverse complement strand
CCTAAGGCCAGACAAAAACCGATGGTAAATACCAGTGATAAAAAATAAATCTTTTTCATGCTCTTTTCCTCCGAAAGAAATTTGTTTATTAGCTATGATCGGCAGGTTTTCTGGCTTGTCATCTTTTCTCCTTCCCAAAACGCCCGGGTTTCAGTGGATCATTGAAAAGACCTGCAAAATGACAGTAATGACTTTACAGCTGCGGGGACAGCTTCGGGTTTTCACCGAATTCCCAAATTCCCATGCGGGGATACCGATGCTGCTACAAAGATAGTATTTTAGGCACTTTATCCTGTTAATTTTGTCCAAATTATAAAAAGAATAAATAAAGATTACTACTTTTGGTCACCATGTACTTTTATTTATTGGCCTTTATGAAAGTATGTGTATATGATAATAAGTAGAACGCAAAATGTAAACATGATGAAAAAGATCCTTTTTTTCGCTTTTTTCTGTTGTGCTTTTTTTTCTTATGCACAGAAAGCAGATTTAAAAAATTGTTACAAGTATTCGGAAGAAAATCTGAAGAAGTATTATCACTCTTTGAGTGTATTTCCTTCCTGGATATCCGGGACAGATATGTTTTGGTATAATTATATTACGCCCGGAGGTGCTAAATACTATCTGGTCGATCCGGTCCGTAAAAAAAAACTGGAAATGTTTGACATGGAAGATATGATCGGTAAATTAACCCAAGCTACGGGGATATCATTTAATATCAAAGATTTCCGATTGGGAGGGCTGAAATTTGATGAGGGGGATCCGTATTGTTTTTCTTTTTCCAAGGGAGGACTGGATTTTCATTACAATATCAGAACCCGGGAGCTGAAAAAACTGGACCCTGAACAAGCCTGCCGTTTTTATCCTCCGGCATCCCCTTATTGGTTAAAGTTTTCCCCTGACAGTAGTTACAGTATATATGCTTACCGGCACAATCTGTATCTGCTGAACAGGCAGGATACGGTTCCGGTACAGTTGACCACAGATGGAGAGAAGTATTATTCCTATAGTAATCAGAAGGACAGCGATTCGGATAAAAATACAACTCCCAATATTGTGTGGGCTGGAAATTCTAAGGTGTTTTACTGCTTACGTCAGGACAGGCGTAAGGTTGAAAATTGCTGGGTAGTTGATAATCTGGCCGAACCACGTCCTAAATTGCGTACTTATAAATTCCCTATGCCGGGTGAAAAATATGTTTTTACCTACGATCTGCATTTGTTTTATCCGGAAACCTGCCAACATATTGTTGTGAATATTGATAAATACCCCGATCAGGAGGTTCGGATTGTTGCATCTGATTTGGAAAATTGTCCGGAGGATCTTTATTTTACCCGTAAAAGCAGGACTTGTGATAAAATGGATTTATGCCGGGTGGATACCCGTACGGGAGACGTTTTTGAAGTGATCAGCGAAACTTCCATGCCTTATTTTACCGAACAATTGTTTGATTGCCGGATTCTGAACGGTGGGGAAGATATTATCTGGTGGTCGGAACGTACCGGTTGGGGGCAATATTATCTGTATGATAAATATGGAAAATTGAAAAATACCATTACTTCCGGTACTTTTACCGCCTGCAGGATTTCCCATTTGGATAAACTGAAACGTCGTTTTATTTTTGAAGGGTATGGACGTGAAAAAGGGATGGACCCCGCCTATCGTTTTTTCTATCGGGTAAATTTCGATGGTTCCGGCCTGACTTTGCTGACTCCGGGGAATGGATATCATTCTATCGAATTGTCCAAACAGGGAAATTATTTGTTGGATGTTTATTCCAGAGTGGATATGGCGCCGGTATCGGTTGTCCGCGATATGAAAGGGAAGGAGATTTTACCGCTTGAAAAAGCGGATCTGAGTTTATTGTATAGCACCGGTTGGCGGGAACCGCAAAAAATAGCGGTAAAATCAGCTGACGGAATAACTGATTTGTATGGCGTGATGTATACCCCCTTTGACATGGATTCTACCCGCAAATATCCCTTGGTTGTTTATGTTTATCCTGGGCCTCAGGAGGATCAGGTACCCCAGGCTTTTTCTATGGATGATAATGGAAATCAGGCTCTGGCACAATTGGGGCTTATTGTGATCCATATCGGATACCGGGGAGGTTCTATGTTCCGGGGGAAAAATTTCTATAATTTCGGTTATGGTAATTTGCGGGATTATCCTTTGGCCGATTGCAAATTTGCCATTGAGCAACTGGCCGACCGTTATGCTTATATTGACCGGGATCGGGTGGGAATATACGGACATTCGGGAGGTGGGATGATGGCAGCAGCAGCAATCCTGACTTATCCCGACTTTTTCAAGGTGGCTGTGGCTGCTTCCGGTAACTATGACAATAATATTTATACCAAATGGTGGGGAGAGATGTATCATGGAGTAAAAATGAAGGTCAAAAAAGATGCAGATGGTATAAAAAAATATATTTTTGAATCGAAGATTCCTACAATAATGGAATTGGCAGCGAATTTAAAGGGAAAATTATTGCTGGTGACAGGGGATATGGATATTAATGTACATCCTGCGAATACCTTCCGTCTGGCAAATGCTTTGATCAAGGCGGATAAATTGTTTGATATGATGGTTATTCCGGGAGCTGACCACAGTATAGATTCCCCGTATTATTTTAATTTATTACGGCATTATTTTGCAGAACATCTTTTGGGAGGTGCCATTGAATAAAGATAAACAGATAAGGTTTGGTACCGGAGAAATTCTGTCTTTTGAAAAGTTTTTCAAGGAGAATTTCTCCAAGTTTTATGCTTTTACTGTTCGTTTTGTTGAAGACAGCTATATTTGTGAAGATCTGGTTCAGGAAACATTTATTTCTGTATGGGAGTCGGGTAGTAATCAGTACGATTCTCCGATAATGCTGCATGCTTTTATCTATAAAACTATCCGTAACAAAGCGCTCAATTACTTAAAACACCATAAAATCAGAGAACAATATTCACAGAAATATTTGAAAGAGCTGGAATCAGAAGAGTATATGTTCAGCTCCGTATTGGATGAAGAAGCACATTATGTCCTTTATGAGGCCATCCGGTGTTTGACTCCGCAATGTCAGACTGTCATAAAATTACATCTTGGAGGGAAAAAAAATAAAGAAATAGCTGAAGAAATGGGGATTAGTGTTATTACGGTGAAATCTCATAAAATGATGGCTTACAAGGAATTGAGAAAAATATTAGCACATTCTGTTTCTTTTATTTTGCTTGTTTGTGTAAATAGTGTGAAAAAAAATCAATTTTAGCTCATACCTTTTTTTTTCTGAATTGTTTTTATGGTATAAAACAGGAATAAATGGAAACTATTCAGAAATACATTGAGCTGGCCCGTCTGATTTGCAAGCGCCGGCTTTGGGGGTTAAACGGGAGAGAAGCAGAGCAGTTAGAAGCATGGCTGAAGGAGAATCCACGTGATAAATCAGCATTTAAAAATCTACAGCATATTGACCCGGAGGGGTTAGCTGACCGTTATGAAAAGATAGACATAGACCGTCAATGGAAAAATTTTCAGAAACGGACGGCCTGGCGTACTTATATCTGGTGGAGAGTCGGTGTTGTTGCTGCCGGAATATGTTTATTGTTGGGAACGGGTTGGTTGTTTTACCGGCAAGCCCGTCTTTTTCCTCAGCCGGAAATTGCAGCAACGGTTCCGGAAGCTGTACGGTTGGTGCTCTCTTCAGGGAGAATCCTGGACCTTTCGGACTGTGAAAATGTAGATGTACGCGAAATCGAAGGAAAAGTCATTCTGCATAACGGGCAGTTGGAATATTGTAGTGATTCTGTAAAGCGGAATTCTGAAGAGACCAATACTTTGATTATTCCCAAAGGAGCTTTTTATCATCTGATATTTTCAGATGGTACAAAAGTGTGGTTGAATTCAGATTCAAAAATCACTTATCCGCTTGTTTTCTCAGGTAATGCCCGGAAAGTAATTCTTACCGGAGAGGCTTATTTTGAAGTTACCAAGAATTCTGGTCAGCCTTTTATTGTACAAACAGAAAATTTTAATGTAAAAGTATTGGGTACTTCTTTTTGTATCAATACTTTCGGTGATAATGGCAAAGTTTATACGGCTTTGGAAAGTGGCGTTGTGGAGATGGACTGTGGCAGGGAGAATACTTTGATTCTGGCTCCCGGACAGGTTGCCGAACTGGATGTACGCCGCCCGGGAGCATGTGTCAGGATGTCGGAGGTATCGGTAGAACAACTGGTCGCCTGGAAAAAAGGTTTGTTCTGTTTCAGACAAACTTCTTTGCCGGATATTTTGAAACAGGTGGCGAGGTATTATGATGTGCATTTTATGAATCTGGAAGATGCTGAAGGAGAAGCTTATACCGGTGATATCTCCCGGAACGTATCTTTGGAAGTATTGCTCGGGGCTATTAGCGCACAGACAACGGATATTCAATTTAAAATAGTGAACAGGACTGTGTATATCACAAAGAAAAGAGATTAGGGTGAATTTGGCCTTTCTCCTAATCTCTTTAACACAAAATGTTTTATACAAACATGTCCCACAAATATAGTGAAAGGTGAGAGCAAAAACAACAAACTTGTTTGATTGATTTTGCCGAACCGCATCCTATAATACAAATATAATGAAAAGAAGTGTATAATTTTATTTTTCTCAAAATGGGTAAAAAAAATAGAGTTGCGGTTATCTGCGGATGGCTGATGTTTGTGGTTTTGTCCCCGGGATATGCTTTGGGACAGCAACAGGATCTGATTTCCCTGAAAGTATCGGATGTCCCTTTTGTCAAGGTTTTGGAAGAGATCAGAAAACAGTCGGGATACAATTTTATGTATAACGAAAAGTTTACCAGAAATGTGGGTAGAATTACTTTGGAAGTAAAAAATTTACCTCTGGAAACAGTGATGGAAAAGGTGTTGAAGGGAACAGGATTGAATTTCAGGATTCAGGATAATATCATTATCCTTCAGGAAAATAGGGTAGAACAACCTCGTTTCCGGACACTCCGGGGGACGGTGAGAGATGAAAATGGAGAACCTATACCGGGGGTTACTGTGTTGATCAAAGGGACTTTGATAGGGGTTTCTACGGCGATAGACGGAAGTTTTACGCTGGATTTACCCGGAGAAACTGAAGTCCTGCAAATTTCCTTTATCGGAATGGAGACTCAGGAGATTAAGATTTCTCCGCAGATGAATGAGTTGAATGTTGTGATGCGTCCGCATATCAGCGAGTTGGAGGAAGTGATTGTCAGTACCGGATATACACAGACGGCCAAGTGGAGGGCAACCGGATCGGTAGCTGTTGTGGATAAAAAAGTGTTTGAGAATAAAGCTTTGCCGACGATGGATAAGCTGTTGCAGGGACAGATTGCCGGAGTCAGTGTACAAGCCCGCTCCGGACGTCCGGGAGAATCTGCCAAAATACGGATCAGGGGAACTAATACCATCACGGGGAATGCAGAGCCTTTATGGGTCGTGGATGGGGTTCCCTTGCAAAAAAATATTCCTCTTATTTCTACAGGACAGATCAAGGCCGGAGATTTCAGCGATATTTTTACCAATGGAGTTGCCGGTATCAATCCCAATGATATAGAGAATGTAACGATTCTGAAGGATGCGGCAGCAGCGGCTATTTATGGTTCCAGGGCTGCCGGAGGAGTGATTGTTGTTACGACCAAGACCGGAAAATCGGGAAAGATGGCAGTGAATTATTCTATGAATGTTTCGATGGTGATGAAACCCGGACGCGACCCGGAGCTTATGAATTCCCGGGAGAAATTGGAATGGGAACAGGAGTTGTGGGATGAATTTGCGGCAGAGGGATATGCCGGGGGAGATCGTTATCCTGTAGTGGGGATTGTCGGTATGATCCGTTCGGGAAAAGAAGAGTTCAGGGATATGAGTGTCACTGAACAAGAGG
>JAEXFF010000234.1 GCA_023400335.1 Bacteroidota bacterium | reverse complement strand
CAGACGGTCAGACTCGTAAAAAACAACAATATGAAACCCAATAATCTCATCTTTATCCGTTTTAAGTCCATTGACTTATATTTTAAGGCACAAAATTACCAATCTTTTTCGATTTTCTGTTTTTTAGCCTTTTGTTGTTGTACTTTTTCTTTCTGTACTTTTTCCTGAACCTTTTTCTCGTCATTCTGTAAAGCCTCTAATAAACGCTGGGCATCTTCCTTTGAGATTTTCCCAGGTTGTTGCTGAGGCTGCTGATCCTGCTGCTGCCGGTCCTTATTCTGCTGATTTTTATCCTGATCTTTCCGGTCTTTGTCCTGCTGATCTTTATTCTGGTCTTTTTGATCCTGATTTTGATCTTTCTGATCCTGGTTCTGATCTTTGTCTTTCCCTTTATTCTGATCCTGGTTCTGATCTTTATTCTGATCTTTATTCTGGTTTTTGTCCTGTTGATCTTTATTCTGATCCTGGTTTTGGTTCTGTTGCTGTTGCTGCCTCCGGCGGGCATATTCCAGATTATATTTGGTTTCCGGAGAATCCGGACGGTTTCTCAACGATTCTTTATACGCTTCAATGCTCTCTTCGGTTTTCTGCATGGATAATAAAGTGTTTCCAATATTGTGATACAACTCTCCCAACCTTTGTTTATCCGTCTCCTCCTTTGCCAAATCAGAAAACTGTTGCAAAGCTTCATCGAATTTTTTCTGCTTGAATAAAGCATCTCCCAAATTAAAGGCAGCTTCGTAAGAATCGGTCTTCTTATCCAAAGCCTTCCGGTATTCAACTTCTGCCTTTTCAAAATCCTGTTTACCATAGAGATCATTTCCTTCCCGGACAAACTTCCGTTCTTTCTGTGCACTTGCATTAAAAGCAAAACCGATCAGAAACAATATTAAAGTTACTCTTTTCATCATCATACGAACTAAATCTAAATCCAAAACAACATCAACAATTCACAATTCTCTGCACCATTACATATTCTTTTTCTTTACATATCTTTTTTCTTTTGTTCCGGATTGAAAATATGAATTTTCATGAAGTGCCGGTTCTTTCTGCCTAAAATCATAAATTCGACAAAGACAAAAAATAAACCGATCAATAAGAAATATTGATATTTTTCAGCATAATCACTATACACCCGTTCTTCCAGTATCGTTTTTTCCATGCGGTTCACTTCCTCCAAAAGGGTGTTCAACCCCACATCTGTATTACTGGCCCTTACATACAATCCTTCTCCTGCCTTTGCTATCTTTCTCAAAGTCTCCTCATCCAGTTTAGATACCACGACATTTCCCTGTCCGTCTTTCATAAACTGTCCCGGATTGCCCTTTTGGGGGATAGGTGCTCCCTGTTCCAGCCCCATTCCGATCGTATGTACGTATATTCCCTTTTTGCGGGCCTCTTTCGCGGCAGCTACAGCATCGTCCTGATGATTTTCCCCGTCGGTAATGACAATGATTGCTTTGGAGGTCTGGGTCTCCGGAGTAAAAGATTTGGCAGCCAAATCGATAGCAGTCCCGATAGCAGTCCCTTGTACAGGCACGATATCCGTATTGATACCGGATAAAAATAAGCGGGCAGAAGAATAATCCGTTGTAATGGGTAATTGCACATAGGCATCTCCGGCAAATACGATCAATCCGACCTTGTCGTCAGACAATTTTTCGATCATCCGGGAAATAGCCAGCTTGGCTTTTTCCAGACGACTGGGTTTAATATCCTGCGCCATCATGGAATTGGAAACATCCAGGACAAGCATCAGCTCCACCCCTTTCTTTTTCACCTGCTGCAATTTGGAACCGAACTGCGGACCAGCTACTCCTACAATTACAAAAAGCAAAGCCAGCAAAATCATTGTAAATTTCCAGGCTCCCCGCCTGAATGAAAGCAAAGGCATCAGAGGAGCCAATAATTCAGGATTTCCGAATTCAGCAATCGCCTTCTTTTTCCGGCTTCTCATCACCACGTAAAATACAATCAATAAAGGGATGACAAGCAAAAGATATAATAATTCCGGATGTGCAAATCTAAACATAATCTCTTTTTTTTATTGCTCTGCAACGTTCTGTTTTTCCGACTTTTTCCAAAGTCATTTTTCTATCTCATCCAATTTTCACTCAAATTACCTTTAAGGAATCTTTCTCAGCAAAGTATACCTCAATAAGGCTTCCGACAGCAGTAATAACATTCCGACTAAACCGAACCAGAAATATTGTTCTTCCCGTTTACTGAAATGCTTTACTTCCACTTTACTCTTTTCCAGCTGGTCGATTTCATTGTATATCTGTTGTAACTTATCATTATCCGTAGCCCGGAAATATTGTCCTCCCGTTACGCTGGCAATCTGTTTCAGCACCGCTTCATCAATCTCTACGGGGATATTCTGCAATTGGGTACCGAAAGGAGTCTGCACCGGGTAAGGAGCTTCTCCATAGGTCCCGACTCCAATCGTATACACCCGTATTCCATAAGTTTTAGCCAATTCGGCAGCCGTCACCGGCGCGATGCTCCCCCGGTTGTTTACTCCGTCAGTAAGCAGAATAACCACTTTTGATTTTGCCGGACTGTCTTTCAGGCGGTTAACGGCATTTGCCAATCCCAATCCGATAGCCGTTCCGTCTTCTATCATTCCGCTCTGCACCTCCCGCAACAGGTTGACTAAAACAGCCTGATCCGTAGTCAAGGGACATTGCGTAAAGCTTTCTCCGGCAAATACGACCAAACCAATCCGGTCCTGGGGACGTTCCAGAATAAATTTAGTGGCCACTTCTTTGGCCGCCTCCAAACGGTCGGGCGTAAAATCCCGGGCCAGCATACTGGTAGAAATATCCAAACCCAATACAATATCAATCCCTTCACTGGAATAGGTCTGCCAACTGTTACTCGACTGCGGACGGGCTAATGCTATAATTAAAAATACAATCGCCAATACCTTGCAGGCAAAAAGCAAATGGCGTAACCACACTCTTCCTGCATGCCGGATTCCCCGGAAAGCACGTAAAGAAGAGAACTGTAAGTCCGCATGCGATTGTTTCTCTTTAAAAACATACCACAAAATCACCGGTATCAACAATACCAGTAGCCAAAAATATTTCGGGTTGGCAAATTCAAATCCAAACATAATTCGATTTTTTAAGACAATCTCATTTCTAAATCCGTTTTTCCAATTCCTTAAAGAGTACCTATTGTCTCCTGCTGCTCTTCCTCCAATTCCTCCAGTTGTTGCAACTCTTCCTTCTGCTGCAGTTCCTTCACATTCTGATTGGTGTGCTGGATAAATTCATAAGCGATATTCAAGTTCCGGGTATTCTCATCCGGCAGGGGAGTCGCCTTGGCAAATTTTACAAAATCGGCCGTCTGAAGCAAGTCCGCCAGTTTTTCCCGGTCCTCAGCATTGACCCGGGCACAATCCTTCAACGCCATCAAAGTTTCCGGAGAAGTCTGTTCCATTGCTCCTATTCCCAGCTCCCCATCCAGATACTCCCGTACGGTATCGGTCAAGCGGGTATAATACTCTTTCACTTTTCCGCTCTGCCACAATTTTTCAGTTTTCAACCCGTCCAACGCCTGAATTGCTTTCACATAGGGAGGAATAACAGGCTCTTCCCGCCGGAACAAAGGCTTTTCTTTTCTCCGGCGAACGATCAGCCAAAGGATCAGAGCCAACACAACCAACCCCAACAGTACCAATAAAACCGAAGGCAATACTTCTAAAAAAGTAACAGGCATCGGATAAGGGGACACGATATCGTTAATTCCCTGCTGTTCATCTATTTTATAGGTATTAACAATAAAAGCAATCGGATCTGTCCGAAGCACATTATTGTAATTTTCGTCCTCTACAGTAATGGGGAGGGAAGGGATCACATATACCCCCGTATCGAAAGCCGTTATGACATACTTCTCTTCAATCAGCCATTTCCCGTCTTTTTCTTTCAGGGAATCTCTTACAGGTCCTGAGATGATCTCGACTCCTGCTGTGACCGTATCTTTTAATTGCGGAAAGACAATCCGGACAGGTGTGGCACTCTTTACCCTGAAAGTAAGGTGCTGCTGATCACCGATCAGCATATAATTGGTATCCACCCCCACCCCGTATTCGAGATTCTGGCCTTTTACCAAACCGGCTCCCGCAATCAGGGAGATTATAAATATCAGTAATTTCAATCTCATATCCCTTAATTTATCTAAAAGCTTTTGCCTTTCGGAAAAGTTCTTTTCCCGGAAGACAAGCCTTCTGTCTTCTAAGCTCTTTTCTTAAACAATGTTATCAATGCTCTCACATAATCTTCATCCGAACGGATATTCGCTACATCTACCCCCGAACGTTTGAAAGAATTAATCAGCCGCTGTTCTTCTTCCCAGGCAAATTTACGGTAATGTTCCCGTAAAGCTTTATCGGAAGTATCTACCCACATCGTTTCTCCGGTCTCTGCGTCTTTCAGATACATCAACCCGACAGCCGGCAATTCATTCTCCCTCCTATCGTATACCCTTAACGCTACTACATCGTGCTTGCGGTTAGCGATAGAAAGAGCATGTTCGAAATTGTGAGAATCAATGAAATCCGACAATACAAAACAAGTACAACGTTTTTTAATCGAATTCGTCAGGTATTCCAAAGCAGCTGCGATATTGGTCTGTCTGTCCTCCGGATAGAAATCAATCAGTTCCCGGATAATGTGCAGGATATGAGTACGCCCTTTTTTAGGAGGAATAAATTTTTCAATCTTATCGGAAAAAAAGATCACACCGATTTTATCATTATTCTGGATAGCTGAAAAAGCAATCACTGCTGCAATTTCAGTGATCTGGTTTTTCTTCAGCTTGGACACGGTCCCGAAATTCCGGGACCCGCTCACATCGATCAGCAACATTACCGTCAACTCTCTTTCTTCTTCGAATACCTTTACATAAGGCCGGTTGTGACGTGCCGTCACGTTCCAGTCAATATTCCGGATATCATCCCCATACTGGTATTCCCGCACTTCACTAAAGGTCATACCTCTCCCTTTAAAAGCCGAATGATATTCTCCTGCAAAAATATTACTGGACAATCCCCGGGTTTTGATCTCAATCTTCCTGACTCGCTTTAATAATTCTGATGTTTCCATATTCCAAACCGAAAGGTTCAACAAGTTGAAAAATTCCGTATAGGAAAGCTTCTCTGCCTTCCGCCCTTTTTCTGCTAAGGCACCTCTACTGTATTCAACACTTCGTTTACAATATCCTCGCTTGTAATGTTATTGGCCTCAGCCTCATACGTCAAACCAATACGATGCCGCAATACGTCCGGACATACAGCCCGTACATCTTCCGGAATGACATATCCCCTGCGTTTGATGAAAGCAAAAGCTTTAGAAGCCTTTGCCAGACTGATACTGGCTCGTGGGGAACCTCCATAAGCAATCATATCTTTAAATTTTTCCAGACCGTTATCCTTTGGGGAACGGGTAGCGAATACAATATCTATAATATACTTTTCTATCTTCTCGTCCATATAGACATCTTTTACCACTTCACGGGCCTTGATAATGTCAGCGGGTTTTAAGATGGTGTTCGCCTGCGGAAAGTTCTTCTCCAGATTCTGCTGTACAATCAATTTTTCCTCTTCTTTTTTCGGATAGTCAATCACTACTTTCAGCATAAAACGGTCCACTTGTGCTTCCGGAAGCGGATAAGTACCTTCCTGCTCAATCGGGTTCTGGGTAGCCATTACAAGGAAAGGTTCAGGCAAAGGATAGGTCATATCGCCAATAGTCACCTGACGTTCCTGCATTGCTTCCAATAAAGCGGACTGTACTTTCGCCGGAGCCCGGTTGATTTCATCCGCCAGAATAAAATTTGCAAAAATAGGACCGTGCTTTACAACAAATTCTTCCCGTTTCTGAGAGTAAATCATCGTCCCGATTACATCGGCAGGCAAGAGATCGGGTGTAAACTGGATACGGCTGAATTTTGCATCTATAGTCGTAGCCAACGTATTAATAGCTAAAGTCTTTGCTAAGCCCGGAACCCCTTCCAGCAAAATATGACCGTCCGACAATAATCCGATCAAAAGTCCTTCCACCAAATGTTTCTGGCCTACGATCACCTTGTTCATTTCCATACCGATCATGTCCACGAACGAACTTTCCTGCTGTATACGATCATTCAACGCTTTAATATCAACAGTATTCATCATAAATTATTTTTATTATTAATTATAAACCTACAATTCCGATTTCTTTTTCCCTTCTCCCCCTCCCCATTTTATTTCGCTATCAAAATTACTTATATTTAAAGCAAATGTTAAATTCATTGCAGTTAAAAAAAGTTAAGCCTTCGTTTAGATTTTTGTAAAAAAAATCAGAGGCAAACTTACCTCTGATTCAAGATTTTCCGTTATTCTTCCCGTTCTTCCTTCTTTTTCCGCTTAAAAGCTTTCCAATAGCCTAAAATAAATATGTAAATTGTGAATACAAAAATCAAACAACGTAAAAAAAAGTTAGGCACATCCATTCCCTGAGGAAGCATGAGATCCCGTACCAAAGAAGGAGCCATATAGACCATTAAGGCAAATAAAACAAATAACTGGGCAATGGTAAAAAAACGAACCCGTTTTTCCCGGCGGATACGCCGCGCCTTCACCTCCGGAGGTTCGCCCGAAGCTGCCATTTTAGGACGCTGGTTTTTATTAACCTTTCTTTCCGGAGTTTTATTCCGGTTGTTCCATCGCTGCCGGATTCGCATCCCGACCATGAGCATAAACACACAAAACGCAATAAATATATAAATATCCCAATTCATAATAGCTGATTAACGGCCACAAAGATAATAAAAGTGTTATAAAATCAGCACAATCTGCCCCGAGATGACAAAGCCCGGGTGACCGACAGATTGTCTTTTACAGCATCCGCCATCGCCTGCGCTTCCGTTTTTACAATTTCTTTCCTGAGCGGAAGAACAGCAGTTATCTTTTCCGCACGAACCGCAGTTCCTCTAATTGCAGCTTTAAATCCCCATAATTTTTCATCATTTTTGAATTTTCAGCTTCAATTTTCTGCATCATAACATTCAAAGAATCTTCGAAAGCTTTATACTCATAAGCCATGTAAATATCAGCCTGAGCATTTTTAGCGTTTTCTAGGGCCGCTTTAGCAACCTTGATACTTTCCTGCGGCATTATACCACAAGCAGATACCAGAATTTCCATTGTCATAATGGCAAAAACCAGCAATGATCTGCCTTTCATTTTTTCTTTTAAACTTTATTTTTAAATGAATTACTTTCCTGTTAAAGAT
>JAEXFF010000228.1 GCA_023400335.1 Bacteroidota bacterium | reverse complement strand
CTGTTGTATTTCCTTTTCCCAGATATAGCCGGATGAGCATATCGTAAGCTTCTGCTTTTCCCCAGGAGGGAAGCCAGGGATGGGGCAGGTTTTGGGCAGGAAGCCGGATGGCTTTCAGTAAATAACTTTCTGCTTTCTGTCCGCCGCCGTATGCGGCAGGCATATAAAAGTCGTGGCTGCCGGATACATACCAACCCCTTAAATTGGTTGAATCCATTTGCACTGCTTTCTGGGCGTTTGCTGTGACTTTTGCGGAAATCTTACCGGCTTCTGTACCCGATTTGAATTGTAGAGAAAAACTTTCTAAATAAGCTAAGAGCGCATAATCTTCTGAAGTTTTGTCTTTTATTTTTTTAAGTAATAATTCTGCTTCCGCTAAACATTTTTGAGCCTGCTCAGTGTCTTGCGTTTTCAGGTAATAAATAGCTTCATAAAATTTGGTGTAAGCTATCCAGTAAAGTGTAAGTTGCGTATTTTGCTTTTCCAGTTCCGGGTAAAGGGAGGTCAGCGGTTGAACAGATTGTTCTGTAAAACAAGCATACAATTTATTTTCGATCCGTTTTTGTATCGGAAGTTTCTGGGGGACAGATTCTGCCAAAAGAATGCCGGTTAGGCAGGAGAATAGAAAAGATAAAATAAACGTTTTCATGGGTTTATAATTTAATAGTGAGTAAATCGATTAGGAGCAGGTAAATACTGAAGCGTCCGGAAAATCCTTTTCAGGATTGCTCCTCGTTTTCTTTGTTTAAAGGGATAAAGACGTAAATAGCCTGTATAATGAGATGTATCCCCCAGCCGGCAGCTGGCCAGATAACCCACCAGTACCCGTGAAAACAGACGTAATTGATAAAGGATAGGAAGGACATGATGACAAAATAAGTGAGTAACTGGCGGTAGAATACCCTTATTTGTTGTTTGTGCGAAATGTTTGGAATTGTGTTCATGGTATCAAATTTAAAGTTGAATAAGATTTTGAATGGCATGAATAATGGTGTCCGGTTCGATTTTTATCGCCTCCAGATGCCTTCCCCGGCATTGCAGGAAAAATTTGGGTTCCGGTGCATTTTGAAATATTTCCTGACCTTGGCTATATGGAATACCTTCGTCATCCGGGCTGTGGATGATCAGTTTGGGAATGCGGTCGACGTAGGTGATATCTGTTTTGGCGGAATAAGGGAAAAGCAGGAAAGGTCGCGCCATTTCCCTTTGTTCTTCCGGTATGTTTCGTAAAGCGATATCCGTAAAAGAACTCATCCCTCCTTCTAATACTAAAGCATCGATTTTCTCCTGATTTTCTCTTGCTAACTTAACAGCGAGTTGCGTTCCGATAGAGGCTCCATAGAGAATGATTCTGGTATTTTGTACCTCCGGGCGTTTTAACAGGGAATCCAGAATCAGCTGCCCATCGGCGGCTATATTGAGGTGAGTCGGCTGTCCGGAAGATTTGCCGTATCCCCTGAAATCGGCCATAAAGACTTGAAAACCTGCTTTTACTAATGTATTGATGACGGCAGAGTGATAAGAGATATTTCCAAAATTACCGTGAATATAAAATATGGTGGCAAGGGGACTTTCCTGAGGCTTACATAAAATCGTATGTAAGGTGTCTGCCTCCGGATAAAAATAAAGTTCTTCGTAGGGCGGTAACTGGCAAGAGATCCACTCCTTTTGCGGGCGGTAAAATTGATTGTCATATTGTGCTGATGCGTTTAAATAAAAGCATAATATTCCCAGAATGATGAAATTTGTTTTCATAATTAATTGATTAATAGTATATTTGTTTATCTCTTTACCGGACTATCCGATGTTGCCGATATAACTTTTCAGTGCTTCGATATAATTTTCGAGGGCTTGCTTACCGTTAGCCGTAATCCGGCAAATTGTCTGCGGCATCTTGCCTTTAAAAGTTTTTGTGACTTCAATATATCCGGCTTTGTTGAGTTTGTCAATCTGGACGCTGAGGTTACCTGCGGTAGCTTTTGTTTGTTCTTTGATGAATACAAAATCAGCCTCCTCTACCGAGATCAGAATTGACATAATTGCCAGCCGTAATTCTGAATGGAGCAAAGGATCCAGTTCTTTAAACATGGTTTTCTGATTTTAAACGTTTCTTTCTTTCAGCATATTGCAGAATATGCCCGGGGATGATCATACAAAACAGGAAGATTACAGCAAAAATCAATATACTCTTCAGGCCCAGAACGATGAGCAAGGAATAACTGAGAATAACACCTACAGATCCCCCTATGGTCAGGGCCTTGAATTTTATAATCAATCCTGTGATAATAGTTGCTGTATTTATCATTATGGCTACCATAAAAAGAATGGGAAGTATCCTGAAAACCGTGAAGAAAGCTGCACAGGCCGATAACCATACAATGACCCCTGACACCAACCATACATATCCTACCATCCGGTCGATATAAGTAGTGACTTTCCTGGGATGAGAGCGTTTATCAAAATACTTTCCTATTCCTCCTACGATGGGAATGGCGAACCATAAGAAATAATAGTAAGGATTGAGTGTATACCCTACAATAAAATAAATAACGATAGAAGTAAAGAGAGTGGTATAACCATAAATCAGCATCGTTTTTCCTCCCCGTGTTTCCAGATTATCGTGTGTATTCCGGATCATCCGGGCGATGAGTTCCAGACTTTCTTTTTCATTGAGTTCTTTGGTTTCCATAAATGTTCGTTATTATTGTTTTTGTATAGAAATTACTATTATCAGCTTGTTTTTCTGTTTTGTAATTTCAGGTTTCTATTGATTTAACGATACAAATATAAATTAGTTTATAATATAAACCAAATTATTTTATAAATTTTATCTGGTTTATTTCTAAAAGCAAATCATCCGAGGATTTGAATGGGGATAATATATTGACGTTTGGTTCAGTATGGTTTTGGTCAGCCGTATGCTGACCAAATGCAGCTGATTGTACAGTCGGCTTTTACGTTTTCTTTGTCATATCTGATAAAACATGCCCTCTGCTTCATTAATCAATGAAATAGAGGGCATGCATCCATTGCATAAAAAGCTATTGTAGAGAATAGGTAAAACCTGTTTTATTTCTTTCTCTGTTCCCGCGTTTTTTGTTCCTGCATTTTTTGCATTTGTTCCAGGCGTTCGTAGAATTTCGATTTTTTTGCCGGTTTCGTTTTAGCTATTTCGATTTGCTTGAGCAATTTTTCGTCATTTACATAACGACGGATAGCCCAGGTTTGCAGGATTGTAATTAAAGTGGCAATAAAATAATAATAACTCAGACCTGAAGAATAGTTATTAAAGATAAACAGGAACATGACCGGCATAATATACATCATCGTCTGCATACCTTTCATCTGGTCGTTTTGAGGTTGGTTTTTGTTATTCATAACCATATAGATAATATTGACGGCCGTCATGAGCAAGCAGAACAAGCTGACGTGATTTCCATAAAAAGGTATACTGAAGGGGAGGGTGGCGATCGAGTCGTAAGAAGCTAAGTCTGTAGCCCAAAGGAAACTCTTTTGCCGGAGTTCGATGGCTCCCGGGAAAAACCAGAATAGTGCAATCAATATCGGCATTTGCAATATCATCGGAAGGCAACCTCCCATCGGATTCACTCCTGCCCGTTTATAGAGAGCCATGGTCGCTTTTTGGCGTTCCAGGGCTTTTTCTTTTGGATATTTTTTGTTTATTTCGTCGATCTGGGGCTTCAGTACTCTCATTTTCGCCTGCGAAAGGTATGATTTATAGGTGAGAGGAAAAAGGACCAGTTTAATAATTAAAGTTAACAACAGGATGATCAGTCCGTAGTTTCCCGTCACGTGATTTTCGAGGAAGTTGAATAAGGGGATTACAATGTAACGGTTAAACCAGGCAACCCATTTCCAGCCTAAGTTTACCAGTTTTGGTAGCTCAATATCAGCCCCGTATTCTTTCAAAATAGGATAAGAATTGGGTCCGAAAAAGAATTGCATATCATAAACCTCATTGCTATTTCCTGCATAAGGCAGCGGAATTTCTGCATAAACTTTTTTCAGATATTGCGGTTCGTTACTGATATCAGAAGAAAGTGTGACATCTGTAAAAGCTTCCTGGGCAATAAGTATAGAAGAGAAAAACTGTTGTTTAAAAGCCACCCATTTGATTTTAGTGGATAACGTTTCTTTTTCATTGGAATTCATAGACATATTCTCTACGTCATCACTTAGAAAATCATAATAAACTCCGGTATACCGGTTTTCAAAATCCTTGCTTTTTTCCAATTGTGGCATATCGACTCCCCAGAATAAAGTCAGGAAAGAGGAATTGGAAGCGATGACGTCGTTCATATTATAGGTACGGATACTGAAATCCGCCATATAACTATCCGGAGCCAATTTATATATAAACTCCACGTATTTGTTTTCTTCCGAAAAGAGTTTCAGAGACAATGTTTGTATGTCCTTTTCTGCATTTAAAACTGTCTCTGCCGTATTGGGAACGAAAAGGTAATCTTCGGTGTTAATCTGTTTGTTTTTTGCGTAAAAGCTTAAGCCGAAGGTACTTTTATCTTCTTTCCACAAAACGAGTGGCATAGAATCGTGTGTGACATATTCTTTCAGGTCTACGTTGACGATACGTCCTCCTTTTGTGCTGAGTTGTAAACGGATTTTATTGTTCTCCAGGGTAATGATTTCTTCTTTCAGGCTGTCCTGGGCAAAAATCGCATTCGAAGGTATTTTTAAAGAATCCGTTTGCTGGGATAATTCAAAATCTTTTTTTTCCTGCTCAACAGCCTGAGCCATTCTTTCTGCCTCTACCCGGGTAATAGAGTCCCGTTGTTCCTGTATTCTTTTTAATTGTTCTTCATTCGGACGGGTGAGGTAAGAAAATCCGATTAGGATGACAAAAATAAGTACTAAACCGACGATTGTATTTCTATCCATATATGATTTACTATTTTTGATTTACGATTTTATTTTTCAAGTTAAGAAAGACATGCTTTTATAAAAGCCACAAATAAAGGATGGGGTTTCACCACAGTACTTTTATATTCCGGATGGAATTGAGTGCCTACAAACCATTTATGGGACGGAATTTCAATAATTTCAGTCAGACCGGTATCCGGATTGATACCAGTGGTTATCATTCCTCCTTTTTCAAATATTTCTTTGTATTCGTTATTGAATTCATAACGGTGACGGTGCCTTTCCTCTACCATTTTTTGACCATATGCTTCATACGCTTTGGACCCTTCCTTCAATTCACATTTATAGGCTCCTAAACGCATCGTCCCTCCTTTTTCTGTTACATTCTTCTGGCTCTCCATCAGATCGATAACCGGGTATTTCGTTTTGGCGGCCATTTCGCTAGAGTCTGCTCCTTCCATATGAAGAACATTGCGGGCATATTCAATGACTGCCATTTGCATCCCCAGGCAAATTCCAAAAAATGGAATATTATTGATACGCGCGTAACGAATCGCCAGTAATTTTCCGTTAATCCCCCTATGACCGAATCCGGGAGCCACCAGAATGCCGTGCAGATTTTTCAGCGTCCCTTCAATATTTTCTTCATTTAAGGCTTCACTGTGGATCCAGTGAATATTTACCTTGCAGTCGTTTACAGCTCCGGCATGTATAAAAGCTTCGACAATAGACTTGTAAGCATCGTGTAATTCGACGTATTTACCGACTAATCCGATTTGAACCTCCTGCCGGTAATTCTTCAATTTGTAAAGAAATTTTTTCCAGGAATCCAAATCCGGTTCACTATTTAAAGGAAGGTCCAGTTTCTCCAGTACGATTTCGTCCAGTTTCTCTTCTTCCATTTTGATCGGGACTTCGTAAATTGTTGAAACATCAATGGATTCAATAACAGCTTCCGGTTGTACATTACAGAATAGGGCAACTTTCCGTTTTAAGTCGTTGTTTAATTTATGTTCCGTACGCAATACCAGTATGTCCGGTTGTACTCCTATTTCCAAAAGAGATTTTACAGAATGCTGGGTAGGTTTGGTTTTCAATTCGCCGGAAGCAGATAAGTAAGGGACAAGTGTCAGGTGAATCAAAACAGATTTTTCTCCCAATTCCCACCGCAACTGCCGGACAGCTTCCAGAAAAGGCAGAGATTCAATATCTCCTACTGTACCACCTATTTCGGTAATTACGACATCGTATTCTCCTTTGTTTCCCAATAATTTAATATTGCGTTTGATTTCGTCCGTGATATGAGGAACAATTTGTACCGTTTTTCCTAAATAATCCCCCCGTCTTTCCTTATTGATGACGTTCTGGTAGATTCTGCCAGTTGTGATATTATTTGCCTGGGAGGTAGGACAACCGGTGAATCTTTCGTAATGTCCTAAATCTAAATCTGTTTCTGCCCCGTCATTGGTAACATAACATTCCCCGTGTTCGTAAGGATTTAATGTCCCGGGATCGATATTAATATAAGGATCCAGTTTTTGGTTGGCTACTTTATATCCTCTTGCCTGAAGCAATTTTGCCAAAGAAGACGCGATTATACCTTTCCCTAAAGAAGAGGCCACTCCACCCGTAACGAAAACATATTTTGTTGACACGATATCTTAATTTTATTAATTTCTCGAAGTTGCAAATGTAAAAAATAAGAGCGGAGTACACAAGAAAAAAAGGTGAATATCCCCCTTAATGGCTTAGTTAAAAACGAAAAATCCCTAAAGCCAAAAGAGTACCTTAGGGATTGAAATATTTATTTCCGGATTAAATGAGGCTGTCAATAGCCTTCAGTTTTTCCTGTAATAAAGCCAAACGTTGCTTTGTCTTTTCTATTTTAGAATGCAGCTCACGGATGAGGCCTTCGGATTTGTTTGATTTTGCAATAAAACCGATGTTATTTTCCCAGGTATTGATATCATTTTCTAATTGACGAATCTTGATCACCAGTTTTTCACGCTCGTTGATGATTTTGAATTCTTTATTTTCGCTGCTATCCAAAGAATTAATTTTTGCCCTGTATTTTTCAAGATTTTTATCGAATTCATCCAGATTCATCTTGTCGAAATAAGTATTGATGATTTTTCGGAATTCTTCCTGTATCGTTTCTTTTTCCTTGATGGGTACAAATCCAATTTCATTCCAGCGGGCTTGAAATTCTTTCAGTTTTTTGATATTTTCTTCGTTATTGTCTGCTAGTTCGAATTGTTTTACTTCTTCAATTAATGCTTTTTTCGCTTCCAGGTTTTTTTCTTGTTCGGAATCAATACTTTTAAAATGAGCATTTTTATTATTAAAAAACTCGTCACAGGCAGCACGGAAGCGGAACCAGATTTTGTTGGAATATTTCCGGGGTGCAGGTCCTATTTTTTTCCATTCTTTTTGGTAAGAGATAATTTTATCTGTAGTGACTTTCCATTCTGTACTGTCTTTAATGGCCTCTACTTTTTCGCAAAGTTTGGTTTTCAGTTCCAGATTTTTTTCCTGTTCTTCCAGCATTTGCTTGTAGAATTCCCGTTTGCGGTTGAAGAAGGTATCACAGGATGCCCTGAACGTTTTAAATACCCGGTTGCGTTCTTTCTGGGGTACAGTTCCGGAATGTTTCCACTCTTCCTGAAGTTCGATAATACTTTGGGCCGCAACATTCCATTCTTTTATGCCATTGTATTCTGCGTTTGCAAGGACAGCTGCTTTTTCACAAATTTCTTCTTTTACCTTCAAATTGTCTTCTTGCTCCTGTTTCAGGCTTTCAAAAAATTTATGGTAGCTATCGTTAATTTTACCGGTAGCGGCTTTAAAACGTTCCCAGACCGGTTCTTGCTGTTCTTTCGGAATCGGACCGATTTCTTTCCAACGGGTGTGAAGAAGTTGCAATTGCTTAAAGGCATCATTGACATCTTTATTTTCAACTAGTTTTTCGGCTTCTTCGCATAAATTATTTTTAGCATCCAGGTTCCGTTTCAGATCTAAATCCCTCAGTTCTTTGTTGATCTTGATGTAATTATAGAAATTCTCTACATGATGATGGTAGGTTTCTAATAAATCGTTCACCCGGTTCTGAGGAACAAGTCCGGTATTTCTCCAGCGTTCCTGTATGTCCTTAAATTCCTGAAATGTTTTGTTGAGGGCCTCTTCTTTTTGCACCAATTCCTTCAATTCTTCAATCAATTGTAGCTTTACCTGAAGGTTTTTCTCCCGGTCGACTTCCTGTTGTCTGGCTGCGTTAATTCTTTTTTCTTTGAAGAGTTTACAAAGATCGTAAAATTTCTCTTTGTTTTCATTTTTATAATCGAAGTCCGCTGCCGGAGATCCGTCAGCTGTAAAGGCTGACAAAGCTTGCTCGTATTCTCTTTTGTATTGTTTTTCAAAGATTTCCGGAAGTTTTTCAACTACGTCTTTTACTTGCCCTGCGGGGTAGTTTTCGATAAGTTTTTGCAATTCTGCGACAATTTCTTCTGTCTTTAAAACAGCAAAATCAATCTCCGGAAGTTCCGGTTTAGTTTCTGCCGTAGCATTGTTATCCTCTGCAGGATTGACGTCATTTACTTCATTTGCTGATACTTCTGAAGAATTAGTTTGTTCTTCGTTCAGTAACGTGTTGTCTTGGTCCATAGTTAGTCAGCCGTTAATATTCTCAATTCCATTAGCACACGAAAATAGTCAATTAATCTGAAAATGACAATATTTAGCGATAAAAAGTCCTTTTCTTTCTGTTTAAAGAATAGCTTTCCGGTTTCAAAAGTAGAAAAGTAGGGCAGATCCGGTTTAATTATCCGAAATTTTAATCCAGCATTAAACTGATAAAAGCCGGATAATTGAACACCATTTGCGTTAATTCGCGAATGTCAAGTATCAGGTCGGGGCGCTTTACTCCGGAACCTGTCCGGAAGGCTAATCCGTTTTTTAAACGATAAAATCCGTTGTTCGAGGGTAAAATTTCATCTGTTAGCTGAAGAAGTACAGAACGGCGGGGATGTGTTTGGGCATATATTTTGAGGACCTGCAGAGCGTCTATAATACGGGCCATCCCCCGGCGGACGGAATGTCCGGGCCTGGGCGGGGTTTTTAGTTCAATCTCTCCTTTATTCCACTGGTCTGCAGCGGTGTTTAGAAGAGCACTTTTTTCCTCCTCCGAATCGGCTAATAGTTCACTGATATGAAGTTTATCCGGTAAAGGCTGAATAAAAGCCAGTCCTCCGATTGCCCCCCAAGAATGCCGGAATAAAATCAGACTTCCTCCGGATAAATATAAATCTTCCAGGATAATCTTAAAATCTTCGGCAGAATGCTGAACACAATTGGGACGTTTTAACATTTGCCGGTTAAAATAACAATAGAGTTCCGGCAGAGAGGAAAAACAGTTTCTTTCGGAAAGAATTTCTACCCTTTTATGGGTATATTTTACCGGTAAATAATAATTTTCCGGAGTATAACTGAAAACTGAGGCATAGCCGGTTTTGGCATAATATTCGTAAAGAGAATTTTCTTGCGGGATCAGTATACTGAAAACAATTTTTTTATTTTTCATGGCAATGAAAGCTTCCGATAAGAGCTTGTACATATAGCCCTTTTTCCGGGCTTCCGGTAAGGTAGAAGCTCCTGAAATATAGGAAACCGGGATCAGATTTCCGTTCCAGGTCATCTGATAAGGGAGCATTTGTAAAGCAGATACGATTTGTCCGTTTTCACTTAGGGTAAGCGTATATTCTTCCTTGTATTTTCTTTCAAAATAAAAGCGGATGAATTCTTCTGGATCCTGAAAACAGATCCGCCATAATTTGATCACCTCTTCTTTTATCATAGTTTTATTTTTTTGTTGCGATACATTTTTCCAGAAGAATTGTCGGATGATAGGATTGTTTGGATTGACGCAGGCCTGGAATACCTAAATCCTCTTCCCGGTTAATATAGGTATATTGTTCCGGAAGGTGGGAAGCGAATTCTCTGTTGATAATGCTGTAAGCACCGTCAAGGTGAATATTGGCTTTTTCTACATTAATATCAAAGGTATTCTGGTTAATGGGACTCCCGAAGGTAAAGGCTGCCATTTCGCCGTTTACCCAAATTGCTCCACCGGTTAGCCCCAAATCTTCGTAATGATGAATTTCGTAGGTCAAAGCCCGGCGTTCGTCTTTTAAGCTGATTTGTTCCACATAATCGTGTTCAAAACACCAACGGGATTCAAATTCCAAACATTGCGGAAGTATTTCCGGGGTAAGGGGGGTGTAACAATAGGAATATTCCTTGATAAATTTGTTGACGTGATTGCGTTTCGGCTGGTAATTTTTCCCCTTTAATTCGATTAAGTCTTTACGTAAATAGATATAATCGGCAAAATCCCGGTAAGACGTGTATTCAAAAAGGGTAGGAAAAATTTTTTCGAGTTTTTCCTGGGTCTCCGGGAATGCTCCTTGTAAACGTAAAGGATGACCTGCTTTCCGGGCTTCTTTATCCAGTTGTTCGATGATATTGATGAGATTCCCTTTACCGATTGGCATTAGATAAATAAGTCGGTTGTCTTCTGTGTGGAAGCGAATGACAAGGCTGTCATCTATTACGGCATAACTACTTTGATTACTGAAATGCCAGGCACATAAATTTGAAAAAGAGAAATCACAGTCCTGGGGAGCGTATGTTAAAGTGTAAGATGTAATTAAGGCTTTGTCAGTTATGGTTATAGGTTTGAATTCAATCATAAAGTGTTCGGAAATTAAACATTCTTTTCGTTCAATTGTACGAAATTACCGCATTTTTGGTTTAGTTAAGTGAAAAAATATATATTTTTTCACGCAAACGTATGTTATCAGAGACAGTTAGGGTGCAAAAAAGGAGTAGTGAAATTCTTCATTACTCCTTTTTGTATGGTTTTAGAATTTGGTGGCGCTTATTGCTGTTTAAGGATAAGAGCGAAACCTCCTCCGGGTGCCATGTCAATTTCCAGGTGTTTTTCTGTTCCCAGGGTAAAGGTTGTCCGTTTATAATCCTGTCCGGCACGGTCGGCGTTTACTCCGTCTTTGAAAAGAATGGCCTGATAAGTGTTGTTCCCAAGGAAACTGAGGTCCAGCTCTGCAATACGGGACGTCCAGTTGGTGAGTCCCCCAATGTACCAATCGTTTCCTTTCCGGCGGGCGATAATGACTTCCTCGCCGATTTTACCGTCCAGCACTTTCGTTTCGTCCCAGGTAACCGGAATCTGGGCAATAAAAGCAAGGGATTCGGGTTCTCTTTTATAATTACTGGGATTGTCACAAAGCATATTCAGAGGAGATTCGAAAATAATGTAAGTGGCCAGTTGCCGGCAACGGGTTCCCTGACTCATCGGTTCCGTATAAATGGGAGCAAAAGCTTTTTTAGCAGCGTTCCGCATTGCTCCCTGCGTGTAATCCATGGGGCCTGCGGCCATTCGGATAAAAGGTATGATGACATCATAGGTAACCTGATCTACTGAATCCGGCGCCCATTTTACATTTTCCAAACCGAATACCCCTTCAAAATTCAATACATTCGGATAAGTGCGCTGTAAACCGGTAGGCTTGTATATTCCGTGTAAATCCAGTAAAAGATTATAGCGGGCAGCTGTTTCAGCAGCTTGATAAACAAAGTCTACAATTTCCTGATCGTCCCGGTCGAAAAAATCTACTTTAAATCCTTTTACTCCCATGTCGGCATAATGCCGGCAAATGTTCTCCAAATCTTTCTTGAATGCTTCGTAACCGGCCCAAAGTATAATTCCTACATTCCGGTCCGTTGCGTAATCCACTAATTCCTGAATATTGATTTCCGGTATGATTTGCATCATATCCGCTTTTTTATTTACAGCCCAGCCCTCGTCTAAAATGACGTATTCTATTCCATGCTGGGAAGCAAAATCGATATAATATTTATAGGTGTCGTTATTGATACCGGCTTTAAAATCAACTCCGTAAATATTCAGATGGTTCCACCACTCCCAGGCTACTTTTCCCGGCTTAATCCAGGTAATATCCCCGATACGGGAAGGAGAAGCTAATTTGTAAACCATGTCCGAATTTGCCAGCTGTGTATCTTCAGCCGAAATGACAGCAACTCTCCAGGGTAAATCCTGTTTTGCGGGCACACGGGCAATATAAGGCTCCCTTTCGGTAACCAAACGTTGCAACATATTATGTCCTCCTTGTACTGTCGTTTTGGGATAAGGAGCAAATACTCCCGAAAAAGAATTATTCCCTTTAGCTGTATTCAGATACATGCCTGGATAACTTTCCAGGTCTGCCTCTGTCAGTAAAACTTTTTTCCCGTCCTTTAAGTCTACTACCAAAGGCAAAAACATAAGCCGCTCTTTGTCCAAAGCAGAAATTTTGCTATGGGTATAGGTATTTTCAAAAGAACTGAAAAACTGGGCTTCGAAAGTTTTGTTTTTCTTGTCGCGCGGATTCACATAGGGAGCATAAGTCTCGTAATCGTTATCAAAATTGAAAACAGCTTCTTCCGTCAGAATGGTGACCGGCTTGTCAGAAAGATTACGGAAACGGTAAGCGACTCCGTCATTATAAGCTCGGAATACCAGAGCCCAATTCCCTTTAAATTTTAACGTAAGCTGATTGTATTGATCGATCACCTGAGATTTTTTATAAAAGGGCGAGGTGATGATGTTGTCTGCAGATTGCTTGTTTACTTTTTGTAACTTCGGATGAACTCCCCAAATTTCATTATTCGCTAAAGTTAAAGAGAGCGGAGAAGGTGCAATAAAAATTTGCTTGTCGTCCTGCACGGACCAGCGTATGATGTCTCCGATTTCAACTGTCAATTTCAATTTACCGTCAGGAGAGCTTATCTGTTGGGTATGGGAAGCTGCCTGAGAGAATAAAGTGGTCAGGAACAATAAAAGAAGGGTTAAGTGTGCTTTCATCTATTTTTAAATTTACGAAAATATTTAACAATGTACTTATTTTTCAGATCGCCTGTTCCCAGGTAAAACGGGGAGCAATTTAGTTAAAATTCCGGAATCTTAAAAATGATTGAGGCTTTAGAAAATAAAAGAAAAAATATTTTTTATGTCTGATGAGGAGCGTTGATAAATAGGCTGGTTTTTGGATATGATTTTGAAAGCGTTTATCTTTGACTTTTTAAATGAAATATATGGTATCTTATATATTACGGGGTCTTATCTGGATAATTAGTTATTTACCTTTGAGGGTATTGTATTTTTTTTCAGATATTTTGTATTATTTTTTATATTATATCGTTCGTTACCGGAGAAATGTGGTTCGTATAAATTTGAGAAATGCTTTTCCCGAAAAGAAAGAAACGGAGCTGATACGGATTGAAAAGAAATTTTACCGGAATTTAGGTGATATTTTTGTTGAACTTTACAAACCCTGGCATATGTCGGAGCGGGAAATGAGACGTCGTTGTGTGTTTAAACATACTGAAATCCTTCAGCAATATTATGATCGGGGGAAAAGTGTCATCGGGGTTTTAGGGCATTACGGCAATTGGGAGTGGATGGCTTCTTATGCTTTATGGGCAAAGGATGATATCGATTTTTTTACACTCTATAAACCGATGCACAATAAAGTGATGGATCGTTTGATGAGTGAGATCCGTTCCCGCTTCGGAGCGCAACCTGTGCCGAAAAATGATATTTTACGTTTGATTGTAAAAAATTTGCGGGAAGGGCGTTTGTTTCTGGCCGGTTTTATTGCAGATCAAACACCTAATGTCAATAACTTGAATTTTTGGATGGAATTTTTGCATCAGGACACGCCGGTTTTTATTGGGACCGAAAAAATTGCCCGGAAATTTAATTTGCCTGTTATTTCTTTGCGGATGAAAAAGATAAAGCGGGGATATTACGAAGTGGATTTTGTAGACCTTTGCGGAGAACCGGCTCTTTTAGAACCGGGAGAATTAACCCGTATGCATACTCATTTTTTGGAGCAGCAAATACGGGAAGCTCCTGAATACTGGTTGTGGTCGCATCGCAGGTGGAAACACAAAAGAGAAGAGGCCGTCTATTTAGAAGAAAATAAAGGGAAGAAAACAGATAAAGCGGATAAAATTAAAGAAGAGAAATGACTCTTTTTTCTGTCGTCATACTGAACTGGAACGGAGAAAAATTGCTGCGGCAATTTTTACCTGCTGTGATCCGGAATACCGATCCGGAAAGAGCGGAAATTATTGTGGTAGATAATGGTTCTACCGATCGTTCCTTACAGGTTATGAGAGAAGAGTTCCCGGCTGTAAGGGTGATTGCTTTTGAGAAAAATTACGGGTTTGCTGCGGGTTATAATAAAGCGGTTGCTTTACTCGATTCTGTTTATGTCGTATTGCTGAATAGTGATGTGGAAGTGACTCCCGCTTGGTTGACTCCGGTAAGAGAATTATTCGAAAAAGAACCGGATGTGGCCGCTGTGCAACCTAAAATCAGAGCCTGGAAAGAAAAAGATAAATTTGAATATGCAGGTGCATGCGGAGGATATATCGACCGTTACGGATTTCCTTTTTGCCGGGGAAGAATACTGAATACGACAGAAGTGGATGCAGGGCAATATGAAGATGTGGCGGAAGTCTTTTGGTGCAGCGGGGCTGCGTTATGTGTAAAACGGAAAGTTTATCTGGATTGTGGCGGGTTGGACGAACATTTTTTCGCTCATATGGAAGAGATCGATTTCTGTTGGCGGATGCGGAATCAGGGGCATATTTTAAAAGTCCAGCCGGCTTCTGTGGTGTATCACCTGGGAGGAGCTTCTTTACCAATGAATCATCCCAGAAAATTATTTTTAAATTACAGAAATAATTTACTGATGCTTTATAAAAATCTGGACCGGCAAGTGTGGCGGAAATTATTTTTGGTCCGGTTTCTAATGGATTCAGCTGCTTTTTTAATTTTTCTTCTCCGCGGACAACTGGCAAACGCCCGTTCTGTCTTCCGGGCTTACCGGGCATTTTTCTATTTGCGGAAAGAATATCATCCTTCTCCTGCGTGTAGAGAAGATCCGTGTATATACAAAGGAAGTATTGTATTGGCCTATTTTATAAAAGGGATTAAAACTTATACAGCTTTGAAGAAAAGAAAATAGGCCTTTCCTGTTTTTTGCAATTTGAAAGAAAACGATTGGGGACAATAAACCTTTTAAAAACTTTATTGTCAATATGATTGAGAAAAAGACAAAAACTGTCGGTATGTCGATGGAAGATAATGAAATAATAGAATTGTTTCATCTTAAAAATAAAAAAGAAGAAGCTTTCCGGTTGCTTGTAGATAAATACAAAGAGAAACTCTATTGGCATATCCGGAAAATGGTTTTGAACCATGAAGATACAAATGACATACTTCAGAATACGTTTGTAAAAATTTGGCAAGGTTTAAAAGAGTTCAGGTATGAATCCGGATTGTATACCTGGATGTACCGGATTGCCACAAATGAGTCCATTAATTTTTTAAATGAGAAAAAGAGAAAAGTATATGGAAATTCCGGAGAAATCACAGAAGCTTTGGAAAATATGCTGGAAAGTGATGTCTATTTCAGCGGGGATGAAATTCAGAAAGAGTTACAAAAAGCAATCTTAAAGCTGACGGACCGTCAGCGCCTGATATTTAATATGAAATATTTTGATGATATGCCTTATGAGGATATTGCTGCCATTCTGGAAGTCGCCGTTGGAACGTTGAAAGCTACTTATCATAACGCAGTTAAGAAGATAGAAGAAAATATGAGGATAATTGATAGTCAGTTCTGAATTGTTCAATTTCTAAACTTTGAATTATGGATAATTTTGATGATAAATATAGAAAGAAAAATCCTTTTTCCGTACCGGAGGGATATTTCGAACATTTGACGAACCAAGTGCTGGAGAAGATAAAGGAAGAAGAAAAACCACAGAAAGTGTCTTTTGTACAATTGCTGAAACCTTATATGGGATTAGCTGCTATTTTTTTGTTGGCTTTCGTCATCGTTCAATTTGTCGTACCCCATTTTATTGATAACAACAAAATGTTGAAAAAAGTGAATACGGAAATGGTAACAGGTGTAGAGGAAAATACTTCGGATAATCTTGTGCTGGATGGAAGTTTTAATCCGACAAGTGAAGAAATCCTGGAGTATTTGTCGACAGAAGTGAGCGATTATGATTTGATTTATGCAGAACTATATTAAAAAGCATATGAAATTTTGGATAACAATTTTATTGTCTCTGTATGGAATAACCCTTTGGGGACAGGAATCTAAACTGACCGAAAAAAAATGGCATGAATTTGAAGCTCAAAAAGTGGCTTTTTTTACGCAGGCTTTGGATTTAACTCCTCAGGAAGCTGCCGTTTTTTGGCCTCTCTATAATGAAATGGTGAAAAAAATCCGGGATAAAGAATTTCAAATCCGGAAAAATACAAAAGAAGTCCGGGAGGCTAAAAGTCTGTCAAATGCCCAGGTGTTGAAAGTCGTGGAGCAAAATTTGAGTACGGAACAACAAATACTGGATATTAAAAGGGAATATTACCAAAAATTATTGGAAGCTATTCCTTCTCAAAAAATTTTAAAATTGGATTGGGTAGAGCATAGTTTTCATAAACAGTTACTGGATAAGATGCGTAAGTGTCAGGCTCCTCCCAAATAATCTTTTAATATATGTATATAAAATGAAGTGAATTGTTTCAATATAAATTTTAGTGTATTTTAGGGAAGAATAAAAATCGGCTGAAAATGTATTTTCCAGTCGGTTTTTATTTTAAAGATTTATATTATAGATATCTTCCGGTTTTTCCACTGTTTTTATTTCATAGATTCGTTTTCCTCTTTTCGTTCTGATTCCCGGACGTTTTAGATTTATTAATTCGCTTTCCACTTGTCATTTGGGTTTTACAGCTATTTTAATTTAATCCGTTTGAATGATGCGGATAAAGAATAAGCTTAAAGCATTTCTAAGATCCTGTATAATAATTTAGCCAATAAGGCCTTCAATATTTTGAGATGCGTCATATTACCTTATACTGCAGAGAGCGGTATGCTGTTGGGGAAACGTATGGGTTTCTGTTTTTTACCCATTAGTCGATGTATATAATAAACTGTTTCTCTAAGAGTTACTATTCCTGTAACATAAATTTTTTATGAATATTATCCCTGAATTAAATTGAATCTTCCACATATGGAAAAGAAAATATTTTTAATAAGTCAGTTGGAAAATTGTTTTATCTGTTTTACCGGATTTAAACGTTCGTTTTATATAGGAGTTCATTTAAATTTTCATAACAAAATTAAACATTATATTGAAATTTCAAAACTCTGCAGATCAAAATATTATTTGTAAGTCTTTTTTTTTCTTCAAAAGGGACATAATCCAATTTTAACGAACATTTATAGTTGTTTATATAATTAATAATGGAAGAATTATCTACTAATATGTTATTAAATATTTATTTAAAAAAAATAGACTTAATATTTACTAAACTCAATTGCCTATGAAAAACGTATTAATTTTGTTGATGATGATCTTTTGTGTATGCTCATCACCATAACGGATAAAATTTATTTTTATAAATCTTTTCACTATTAAAAAGTTAGGCTGATAACTTTTTATTTTTTTTGTGTCCGGCGGAAACGATTGCATTCCGTTCGGCATATAATTTTAACCAGAATAAATATACAAATTAATCTACGTTATGAAAAAATTTTACCTGATATTGGGGATAGCCGCACTATTTGCCTGTAATGACGATAATACGGAACCTCCTGCCCCTGTACCTCCTGCCCCTGACAAAGCGATTGTTGAACTAGACTTAACGAATGTGCAGATCCCCCGAGCCGGTGGTTCTGCTGAAGTAAACATTACTGCAAACTATGACGACTGGAATTATAATTGTGATGAAACCTGGCTCTCGATTCAAAAGTCAGGGAATAAACTTACTCTTTCAGCTGAGGAAAATACAAATTCTAAGCGGAATACCGCTACTATTACCGTTACTGTAACAGGGGAAGGGGAGGATAACACCGCTTCTGCTACTGTTAACGTGACGCAGAATGATGCTTCTCTCATTATCGAAATAAAACTGGAACGGGATGGGATGACGATGGTTGCTCCCATATTAGGACGAGTGGATTGTGAAATTAATTGGGGAGACGGTAATATTGAGCCAATCAGTGGTAGTATTGATGGCGTTTTTACTTTCCAGCCAACACATTTTTATGAAAAAAGCGGAATCTATCAAATTAGTATTTCCGGATTTATGCCTGGGATGGGGATCGGATCTCCTTTTACCGATATTGAACTGGCGTGTATAACTTCTGTGATTCAGTGGGGAAATACAGGTCTTGTCTCTATGCAGAGAGCGCTTCAGGGATGTGTGAATTTGAGCAGTATTCCCGGTGATACTGACAATTCATTTGCGGAAGTGATGACTTTTTCCAATGCCTTTTATGGTTGTAAGTCGCTTACCGAGATTCCCGCTGACCTGTTTGTAAATTGCAGCAAAGTGGAATCCTTTTCGTTCTGTTTTGATAATGCAGGACTGGAATCTATTCCCGTTGGATTATTCGATAATTGTACTGCAGCTGAATCCTTTTCTTCCATATTCAGCAGCTGTCCCCTTATCTCCATACCGGATGAACTGTTTAGCAAATGTGCTTCAGCAAAAACACTCAGTAGTGTGTTTTACGACTGTCAGTTATTGCAAAGTATTCCTGAGAATTTGTTTAAAGGCTGTGAAAAGGCTGAAGTGTTTACGTATGCTTTCCGGGGATGTCCATCGCTGACTGAAATACCGGAAGATTTATTCAAGCCGTGTCCACTGGCTAAAAATTTTGCAGGCATATTTACGATGTGTTATTCTTTGGAAAGTATTCCCGAAGGATTGTTTGCAAATAATCCACAAGCCGAGAATTTTAATTATAGTTTTACAGAATGTACTTCCCTGACAGAAATTCCCGCCGGATTGTTCGATTCCAACCGGGCTGTTAAAAGTTTTCAGGCGACTTTCCGGAATTGTATACGATTAAATTGTGAGACGCCTTATACTATGATAGAAGGGAAAAAAGTACATCTTTACGAACGAAGTAGGTATGCGGGACAATTTATAGCCCCCAGTGCTTATGAGTATTGTTTCAGTAATTGCACTGAACTGTTGGATTACGAATATATGCAACAAAATTATGCCGATTGGTCAAAGCCTTATCTGAGGTAAAATTGATAACACCCAAAATTTAGACAAATGAAAAAATATATTAGATATATAACCGCCTTGTTTGCGGTATTAGCTTTTGCGGCATGTTCCGACGATAAGGAACCTGCTTTTGTTCCTGCTTCGTTCGAACTGATCCCGGGAGAAGGCGCAGCAGTTATGGTTGCCCCGGACGGTACAACCGGCACTGTGAGGTTCTCTTATGAAAAAGGTTCTGTTACGATTCAGGTAAAAACGAATCAGGCAGATTGGGGGTATGCTGTAGAACAACCCGCAGATCATTTTTCGGTTACAAGTGAAGGAGATAAACTGACGATTGCTGTCCCGGAGAATAAGACCTCTCTTCCTTATAAGGCTACCGTTACTTTAAATACGGGCAGTGAAGGTAATTTTGCCAGCTGTGTGTTATCACTTTCTCAGGATCCCACACCGGACCCTGAAATTAAGATAGAACCAGGCAGTGTCGTTTTCCCTGCTGAAGGCGGTGAGGCAGAGCTGACTGTTACGACGAATCGGGAACATTGGACTATACGTAAACAAGCAGACAATAATACTGATAATTTTATGTTCGTGTCCAAAATAGACGGTAAGGTGATGATAATGGCGAGGGAAAACCGTACTCCGTTGACCTTAAATGGCACACTGATCATCACCTCCGGTGAAGGCGAGAATACCATTGACGCTGAAGTATCCGTCACTCAGGAAGCTGCTCCCCGGGTAACGGTGAAAGTAAATAAATCTTCACTTAACTTTACATATGAAGGTGGGGAAGAAACGATAGCTGTGACTGCAGAAAATGTGGAAGACTGGGATTTCAAATGTAGTGATAAATGGTTGAAAGTTGAACGTCAGGGAAATAACCTTATTGTTACTGCTCCTGTAAATCTTTCTGCAAATACTCCATCTGCCGAGATATTGGTGTACGCCGGAGATAAAAATTATAATTATGATGAACGCACCATTACTGTTCAACAGGAAGGCTGGGAAAATGCCGGAGCGTTGGTATTTGAACTAACCATTCCGGCCCCTCAGGAAGAAGGCGTCACGGCTTTGTTGCCTCTGATCGGATTGACAAACTGTTCGATCGATTGGGGAGACGGAAGTGAAATCGATCATCCAACTGAAAAAATTCCTTCGCACGTATATACAGCAGCTGGCGTGTATCAGGTAGCGGTAAAAGGCGGAGTGGAAAGGATATTCAGTCAGGATTCCAAATTTACTTATCCTTACAGGGAGGCTAAAGATTATATAACAGCCATTTTGAGCTGGGGAAATACCTCACTTAATTCGATGGAAAAAGCGTTTTATAAATTGACGAACCTGAAGAGTATCCCGGATGATGTTGAAGGTGCTTTTGCCGGTGTAACTACTTTTGAAAATGCTTTTTATGGATGTACAGCCTTGGAAACTATACCTGCCGGTTTGTTTACGTATGCAAAAACAGCTGTAGATTTTGGTAGTTGCTTTGACGGCTGTGAGGGTATAAAGGAAATACCTGCTGGTTTATTTGCAAATTGTGAATCTGCAGAAGATTTTTATGGAACATTTTACGGTTGTTCCGAACTTCTTACTGTACCCGACGGTTTATTTGCAGGAAATTCTAAAATAACGACGTTTACACGGTTGTTCGCTTACTGTTCTAATCTGAAAACAGTAGGGAAAGATGTTTTTAAAGGTTGTACAGAAAATACTTCTTTCAATCAAATATTTTCCGGTTGCGGAAAACTTGAATCTGTTCCGGTAGATATATTTGACGATTGTCGTAAAGTAACGGATTTCCGCTTTGCTTTCCGTTATGGATCTTCTCTGAAAGGGGAATCTCCCTACACGATGATCGACGGTAAGAAAGTACATCTTTACGAACGCAATTCTTATTTAAATTATTTCTCGGAAATCACTTCTTATCAAACCTGTTTTTCGGGTTGTACGGGACTTTCCGATTATGATGCCATCGTTGAAGCCGGATGGAATTAATTAATTCTGTTCCTCCATAGAAAGAAGGCTGGCCGGAAATTTACTTTTCGGCCACCTTTTTTTATAGTTAATCGTAATTGTATAACATATTTACAACTGTCTGTTTCCGAGTGATTTTATTCGTTAGCGGAAAAAGAATAGATTTTATAAAAGATTGCCGGGTCCCCTATTTAATGGAAATATTCTCTTTAATAACTTTTTTCTGAAGTATCCGGTATAAAAATGACATAAAAATTTGTTAGTTCAATTTAAAGCACTACTTTTGTGACCGCAAGAATGCAATATCATTCAGCACCCTGGAGAGATGGGTGAGTGGCTGAAACCAACAGTTTGCTAAACTGTCGTATCCGATTAGGGTACCGGGGGTTCGAATCCCCCTCTCTCCGCCCTAAAATGTGACAGGGGGACGGTTCTTTTGTCACCTAATGCCGTACAAAAGATTTACGTTTCCTTACCTTGTAAAAATCCCTCTATGCAATGATGCACAGAGGGATTTTTGATCTATTAAGATTTCTTATAAAAAGAAGTTTTCAGAAGAGGATCAATGTTGGGTTTTTCCATGGATGGTATCCTGATCTCTGAAAGTACCGGTATTATAGGTACGATCATTTTCGTTTGTATTCCAGTCGGAACGATCGGCTTCCCGGTTGGCTTCATGTGCTTTATCCATTTTCTTTTCTGCTTTATCTATTTTTTTGTCAGCCTTATTTTCTTGACGTTCAGCACTGTTGTAGTTCCCTTTTGCACGTTCTTCATCGGCTTTGTTGCGAGCTTCATCGGCTTTGTCTAGTTTCTTGTCGGCTTTATCCATTTTTCTTTCTGCTTTGTCTGTCTGCCGGTCGGCATAGTCAGTAGTATTTCCTTTGAGATTATTTTCCATTCTCTCCACCCGATCAGAATGAACTCTATTTTCTTCTTCACTCTGAAATCTGTTTTCGTCATTTCTCAAATTATTCATAACTTTCTGATTTAATAATTAATTTATTTTAATTGTATAGTTTTTAACGAATTGAGTGACAGAATGTTTCCCAATAATCGATTATGTTTATTAATTATTGTGTTGTTCATCAATAAATTGTACTATATAATTCTAAAGTGTGTGAAGGGGACTTTAAAAAATAGCAAAAAGCTGGATTGTTCCTCATTTCCAGGGTTCTGCTGGTTTGGAAAAGTATTTTATTCCTTGTCTTTTATCCGTTAATTTCCCGAACTGAATTCCTTTTCGGAGAATGGCGTATAAGTCTGTTTTTAAGTAGAGATAAGAATGTAAAAATGAGATCCGTTTGTTTAGGTGTTCAGAGCTGGTCTGGGGAATAAATTTAAAGTATCTATTCCGGAGGATATAGCGTACATAAGGGAAAATAAAATTGAAGAAAATGAAAACAGAAATAAAGCAGAATGAAAAAGAGCATCGTTTTGAATATAAGGAAGGCGGTTCTCTGGCCTATGTAGAGTATAAAATAATTCCGGGCGGAATGGATTTTATTGCTACTTTTGTTCCCGAAGAACTGCGTGGAAAAGGAGTAGGTTCTGCTTTGGCAAAAGCGGCTTTGCAAGTTGCTGAGACGAAACATATGAAAATTGTTGCCAGTTGCCCTTTTATCCGTTCTTACATTGAAAAACACATGAAGCTGAGGAAATTATGAAACTGATCTATATTTATCACAGTGGTTTTATTCTTCAGGGCAAGTATTTTGTTGTGGTGATAGATTATTACAGAGAGGGAAAAACGGAAAATAAAAAACTTATTTCAGAATTATTGAATCATTACCCGGGTCGTTTATATGTGTTGGTATCTCATGCACATCCGGATCATTATAATCCGGAAATTCTGCAATGGGCAGAGCAGCGGCCGGATTTGCAATATATTTTTTCAGAGGATGTGAAAGTGCCTATAGATTCTTTGCCATCACATTGTGTTTTTATGAAAAAATCGGATAGCTGGAATGATGAGCTATTGAAAGTTAAGGCTTATGGGTCGACGGATGTCGGAATTTCTTTTTTGATAGAAGGAGAGGGGAAACGTATATTTCATGCAGGCGATTTAAATAATTGGCATTGGGCAGAGGAATCTACAGCAACAGAAGTTCAGGAATATGAAAATCATTTTTTACGGGAGCTGGAACTATTGGCCCGGGATACAAAAGAATTAGATTTGGCTCTTTTCCCTGTAGATCCCCGGCTTGGAAAAGATTATATGCGGGGTGCCCGTCAATTTATCGACCGCATTCATCCCCTTTGTTTTGCTCCCATGCATTTTTGGGAAAAGTATGATGAAGCGAATGCTTTACGGGAATATGCGGAAAAAAAGGGTTGCCGGTTTATAACCTGGACGCATCCCGGACAAAGTGCAGAATTTTGAACTTATATAAGTATTTTAAAAAGAATAGATTAACTTTAAGGAAATGGAAATAAAAAGCAGATTTGATCATTACAACTTCAATGTAATGGATTTGGAAAAGAGTATACACTTCTATGCAGAAGCTTTGGGATTAAAGGAAACAAAGCGTAAAACAGGCGGGGATGGTTCTTTTATACTGGTATATCTGGGGGATGGGAAAACTGACTTTACATTAGAACTGACCTGGCTGAGGGATCGTAAAGAAGCTTATGATTTGGGAGAAGGGGAGTTTCATCTCTGTGTGCGGGTAGAAGGGGATTATGAGAAAATCAGGGAGTATCACCGGCAACAAGGATGGATATGTTATGAAAATACGGAAATGGGACTATATTTTATTACGGATCCCGACGGATACTGGATTGAAATATTACCGGTTCAGCCATAAAGGATAAAATAAATTATATTCTTCCAGTAGTTTTATTGCCGATAAAATCCTAATTTTGCTCCGCTACTGACAATAAATTTTTGTATTTTGATACTAATAAATTCAACCAGATTATGAAATTTTTTATCGACACGGCTAATTTGGATCAAATTCGCGAAGCTAATGACCTTGGCGTATTGGACGGAGTGACAACCAATCCCTCATTGATGGCTAAAGAAGGGATAAAGGGGGAAGAAAACTGTAAAAAGCATTACATTGCTATTTGTGAGATTGTAAAAGGTGACGTTAGTGCCGAAGTAATTTCCACAGACTATGAGGGAATGATCAAAGAGGGGACTGAGCTGGCTGCGTTGCATCCGAATATTGTCGTAAAAGTGCCTTGTATTGCAGATGGTATCCGGGCGATCAAATATTTTACGGACAATGGGATTCGTACGAATTGTACTTTGGTATTTTCTCCGGGTCAAGCTTTATTGGCTGCCAAGGCCGGGGCTACTTATGTTTCTCCTTTTGTCGGTCGTCTGGATGATATTGCCAGTGACGGTATAGAATTAGTGGAAAAAATAGTCGATATGTATCGTTATTATGGTTTCCAGACTCAGGTTTTAGCAGCTTCTATTCGGTCTACTCAGCACATTATCCAATGTATAGAAGCCGGAGCAGATGTTGCTACTTGTCCGTTAAGTGCTATTAAGGGATTGTTGAAGCATCCGCTGACAGATAGTGGCCTGGCCAAATTTTTAGAAGATTATCGCAAGGTAAATTCATAAAAATCATGCTTATAAAATTATTTGAGGATAATCCCAACACAAGGGATATCCTCAAAATTGTAGATATACTGAAAACAGGCGGAGTAATTATTTATCCGACTGATACGGTATATGCTATCGGATGTGCTATCAACCAGGTGAAAGCGGTTCAGCGGGTGTGTGCTTTGAAAGGAGTCAAACCCGAAAAGGCCGATTTTTCGATGATTTGCCGGGATTTAAGCGATATTGCGCTTTATGCCAAAGTTAGTAATGAGGTTTTTAAAATCATGAAAAGGCATTTACCGGGACCTTTTACTTTTATTCTGAATGCTACTTCTAAATTGCCCAATGTACTGATGAACAGACGAAAGACGATAGGTATCCGGATTCCGGATAATTATATTGTCAGAGCGGTTGTTGAGGAATTGGGAAATCCTTTGCTTACGACTTCTGTACACGACGATGATGAGGTTGTAGAATATATGACGGATCCGGAATTAATTCACGAAAAGTATGGTAAACTGGTAGATGTAGTGATAGACGGAGGATATGGCCAGAATGTCGCCTCTACAATTGTGGATTTTACAGGAGAGGAAATGCAGGTCGTAAGACAGGGAATAGGAGAATTGTAAAAACTCCGTTTCGATTCTATTTTTTCCAAAAAGCTTTTGTAAAGAGAACAAGAACTGTAAATACTTCCAGACGCCCGATCAGCATTAAGGCGGCCAGGAACAGTTTTGCCGCATCACTGAGGTGCGAAAAATTGTCCATAGGGCCTAAGCTCCCAAAACCCGGACCAATATTGCTTAGACTGGTAATAACCGCACTACAGGCTGTTGCAATATCTTCTGTGAAAAAAGCCATGATAATGCTTCCGATACTGAAGACAATCATAAATAATATAAAGAATCCCATTACCCCGGTCATAATGGTAGGATGCACACTTTTGGTATTGTATTTTACATTAATGACGGCGTTAGGGTGAATTATCCGTTTCATTTCTGTAAAGGAATTCTTGAATAATAAAACTACGCGGATAACTTTAATTCCTCCGGCGGTAGAACCTGCGCAAGAACCGATAAACATCAGGAGAAAGAGAATTAATCCTAATAATGTGGGCCAGTATAAATAATCTGCCGTGGCAAATCCTGTAGTGGTCATAATACTGACTACTTGGAAAAGAGCATCCCGGAAACATTTTTCTCCTTCTCCCCAATTTATCCAATAAAGGCCGGAAGCAATAATAACTGTAGCTCCCAGAATAAGAATCATATACCAACGGAATTCCTCGTCGTGTAAGAGTTTTTTCACATCTCCCTTCAGGGCTGCATAGAAGAGACCGAAATTGGTGGCCGCAATACACATAAAAATGATGATGACATATTGGATATAAGGAGAATTCCAATAGGCAAGGCTATCCTGTTTTGTAGAAAAACCTCCGGTTGCCATGGTTGTAAAAGAATGACAGACCGAATCGAAGATATCCATTCCTCCAAGGAAAAGCAATACCGCTTCCAGAAGGGTGAAAAAGAGGTAAAATAGCCATAATTTCCGGGCAGAAGAATAAAAAGTGGCAGCCATTTTATTATGGGTGGGTCCCGGTACTTCTGCCACATAAAGATCCCTTCCTTCTATTCCTAAACTGGGCAATATGGCCAGGAACAGTACTGCAATTCCCAATCCTCCCAGCCATTGCGTCATGGACCGCCAGAACAGAGAGGCGTGGGGAAGGGATTCGATATCATTTAATACAGAAGATCCGGTTGTTGTAAAACCAGACATTGTTTCGAAAAAAGCATCCGGGAAAGAAGGAATCGTACCTCCCAAAATAAAAGGGAGACAACCGAATAAAGAGAAAAAGACCCAGATAAAAGTGACTGTAAAGTAACCGTCTTTTTTAGCTAATACCTTGTCATTGGCTTTTACGCCAAAAGCCATGATTGCTCCCGTACCTCCGGTAATTAAAGCGGAATAAAAAAAAGCCGGTGTGTCTTTTTCTCCATAGAGGAGAGAAAGCAATACGCAAAGTACAAAACAGGCACTTTCAATCAGCATCAGTTTGCCGAGAAGGTTTATGATAAACCGGATATTTATCATCTTTGAAAATATTTTATAACTTTCTTAATTGCCGATTGAAGAGCAAAAATAACGACATTATCTCCGGCCTGGATCTGTACGTCTCCCTTTGCAATGATCGTTTCAGTCCCCCGTATCACCCCTCCTATAATGGCACCTTCCGGAAAATTCATATCTTTTAATTGATGCTTGGTAATTTTAGAACCGGTTTCAGCCTCCATTTCAAAAACCTCGGCTTCTGAGAATGTAAGAAACTTTAAATGTTTTACATCTACATTCATGGTATACCGGTAGATATGAGAGGCTACGATCAGTTTTGTATTGATTAAAGTACCGATTCCTATGTTTTCGGCCAGATCAATATAATCGATATTTTCGACTTCGGCTACGCTTTTTTTCACTCCCATTTTTTTCGCCAGTAAACAGGAGAGAATATTGGTTTCAGAAGAATGAGTAACACTGATA
>JAEXFF010000154.1 GCA_023400335.1 Bacteroidota bacterium | reverse complement strand
GACCGCAGCCTTGATGGGCCGTTTTGGTGCAAAAATAGAGACAGACGGCAATTTTATAAAAATAGCGCCTGTCCCGTATACTCCTGTACCTGTTCGGATAGAATCGGATTGGAGCGCAGTTTCTTATTTTTATGAACTGTTGGCAATAGCAGAGGAGGGTGAAATTGCCGTATCCGGTTTGCAGGAAAAAAGCTTGCAGGGGGATGCCGGGCAAGTGAAGGTTTGGGAAAAATTAGGTGTGGAAAGCTGTTTTGAGGGGGAGAGATTAATTTTAAAGAAAAAGGACGTTGAAGTCCGGTCGTTGGAATTCGATTTTGTCGAAATGCCCGATTTGGTACAGTCTTTCGCCGTTGCTTGTTGCCTGAAAGGGATTCCTTTTTCTTTTTCGGGGGTGGAGACGCTACGTATCAAAGAAACAGACCGTATTGCGGCCTTAATCCGGGAATTAGGAAAATTAGGGTATCAATTGAGGGAAGAGGGGGAAGGAAGATTGAAGTGGGAAGGGGAATATTTGTGGCCGGAGGATAATCGTATTTCTATAGAGACGTATCACGATCATCGGATGGCTATGGCGTTTGCTCCTGCTGCCCTGAAACATCCGGGATTGATTATCGTTGAGAAAGAAGTTGTCAGTAAATCGTTTGCTGATTATTGGAAGGAATTACATAAACTGGGACTCAGAACGGCAGAAAGCAGGTAAGAGAAGCCTCTTTGTAAAAGAAGAATCAAAATTTAAAAGAAATAATATGCTGGTAAGTTTATTACAATCATCGTATTTTGCACTGTTTTTAATTGTGGCTCTGGGATTTGTATTGGGGCGGATTAACTTCAAAGGTATTTCTTTAGACGTATCAGCCGTTATTTTTATTGCCCTGTTGTTTGGACATTTCGGAGTGATTATTCCGAAAGAACTGGGAAATTTTGGTTTGGTGTTGTTTATTTTTACGATTGGAATACAAGCCGGACCTGGTTTTTTTGATTCTTTCCGTTCGAAGGGGAAAGTTTTAATTCTGATCACTTTGTTGATTATTGGTTCGGCTTGTATGACTGCCGTCTTATTTAAGTATTTATTGCATATTGATACGGCAGAAGCAGTCGGCTTGATAGCAGGTTCTTTGACCAGTACACCGGGTTTAGCGGCAGCTATAGACAGTACTCATTCGTCTGCAGCTTCTATCGCTTATGGTATTGCTTATCCTTTTGGAGTCATTGGAGTTATTTTGTTTGTTAAATTATTACCGAGAATGTTGAGATTGGACGTAAAGGAAGAAGAAAAACGACTGGACATTTTACAACGCGGTAAATACCCTGAAATTTATACGGGGACCTTCCGGGTAACCAATGAAAATATTTTCGAGAAAAGTTTAGTACAATTACAAATCCGTACGATGACAGGAGCAGTGATCTCCCGGATTAAGCACGGGGATACGACTGAAATACCTTCTTCCAGGACAGTGTTACATCAAAATGATTTAGTAAAGGCTGTAGGAAGTGAATATGCTTTGGCTCAGCTCGGGGTATTGGTAGGGGAACGGATACAGGAAGATTTGCCTTTAGCTACTTCTTATGAGTTGCAATCTTTATTACTGACCAAGAAAGAAATTATAGGAAAGACGCTAGGCAGTTTGAATCTGCAACAGAATTTCGGCTGTACCGTAACGCGTATCCGGCGTAGTGGTATTGATCTTTCTCCGGAACCAGGCTTATCGTTGAAGTTTGGCGATAAACTATTGGTGGTGGGCCATCAGGATAGTTTAAAAGAATTGGCCAAGTTGTTAGGGAATGATGAAAAACGCCTTTCCGATACTGATTTTTTCCCCATAGCAATGGGAATTGTATTGGGGGTATTGGTCGGAAAAATAAATATTTCTTTTTCAGATAGTTTTAGTTTCTCTCCCGGTTTGACAGGGGGAATATTGCTGACGGCTTTGATTTTAAGTTCTATCGGTAAAACGGGACCTATTGTTTGGTCCATGTCCGGAGCAGCCAATCTTTTATTGCGGCAGTTGGGACTACTTTTATTTTTGGCAGAAGTCGGTACAGCTGCCGGGGCTAATCTGGTGGAAACCTTCCGGGAAAGCGGATGGGCTCTCTTCGGGGCAGGTGTTGCCATTACGCTGGTCCCTATGATTGTTGCCGTATTGATCGGTTATTTTATTTTTAGAATCAATTTATTTGATCTGATGGGTACCATTACGGGAGGAATGACCAGTACTCCTGGGTTAGCGGCTGCGGGTTCGATGACAGACAGTGATGCACCCAGTGTAGCCTACGCTACGGTCTATCCGATTGCTATGGTGTTCCTGATTGTCTTTATTCAGGTTATTGCTGTTTTGTTGTAGTTCCGTTTGTTTTGAAATAAGAACCTCTGTTTTATCTTTTTTCCTGAAAAAACTTTTTCATGAGTTGACTGCATTCTTTTTCCAGAATTCCTTCGGTGACTTTCGTGCGGGGATGAAGTACAGATGGGATTAAACGCCTGTAACCTCTCTGCGGGTCAGCAGCTCCGTAAACTAATTCTCCCAATTGTGCCCAGGCCATTGCTCCGGCGCACATTGTACAGGGTTCCAGCGTGACATACAGGGTACATTCATTTAAGTATTTCCCTCCTAAAGCCGCAGTTGCCATTGTGATTGCAATCATTTCCGCATGGGCCGTAACGTCATTCAGGCGTTCGGTTTGATTGTGAGCCCGGGCAATAATTTTACCCTTGCAAGTAATCAGAGCTCCTACAGGGATTTCTCCTTCTTCTGCTGCCATGATTGCTTCTTCTATGGCTTTTCGCATAAAAATTTCGTGAGGCATAGCGGTTCTTTTATTTGTGAGTTTAAAGAAAAACAAAAATAAGAAGAAAGAAATAAATCTGCTATTTTGTGACTTTTGAAATTAAAGGAATAATACAATCGTTTGAGTTTTTTGTCAGCTTTATAAATTGAAAATATTTGGGATGCATTTGATTTATTGTTAATTTTAGCGGCGGAAAGGAATAGGAAAGGAGAGAGGAAGCTATTTTAAATTAAATAATTATAAACAATTTTAGTTATGCAGACTATTGATACTTATGATTTCAAAGGCAAAAAGGCATTGATTCGGGTGGATTTTAATGTGCCTTTGAATGAAAAATTTGAAATTACTGATGATACCCGCATGAGAGCTGCTATTCCGACCATAAAAAAAGTGTTGGCAGGAGGGGGTTCCGTCATTTTGATGTCGCATCTGGGCCGCCCTAAAAACGGACCCGAAGATAAATTTTCCCTGAAACACATTCAGAAACACTTGGAAGAGTTGACAGAAGTACCTGTAAAATTTGCAGAAGATTGTAT
>JAEXFF010000142.1 GCA_023400335.1 Bacteroidota bacterium | reverse complement strand
GTATTGATAAACTGACGGGCTGCCACAGGCAGTTGTAAAGTATCCGTGGTATAAATTTTTTTATCTGCAAAAGAGAATTGTACCGACAGGATACAACATACTAAAATAAAAAACGCTTTTTTCATATCTATTACTTTTTATTGGTTATTATAAATTCTTTTATTTACAATACAAAAAAAGTATAGAATTTGGGAAAGATTTGGGAAAAATACCCCGGTGGAAAAAAATATCGAAAAATTTAACTCCTGTATAAAAATACCTCCCCCTCTAAACTTTCCTAATTCTAACTACCAAAACACCTTCTCCCTCTTTTCAGGAAAGCCCGGATCAACAGGAAATAGCCGCTCAGGCAAGTAGACCGAGAATTTCTGCAGGCTGGTATACAATGTGCATAGCTCCGTTCTCTTGCAACTCCTCACAAGGACGGAATCCCCAGGATACCCCTACAGCAGTAACACCGGCATTAAGCGCCGTTTGCATATCGATACAGGAATCCCCTACATATAAAGTAGCCTCTTCCCCGACTCCGACAACAGTCATAATTTCATTGACTATACTGGGATCCGGCTTGGTTGGCATAGTATCTCTTTGTCCTAATATCACCTCAAAGGTTCTTTCTTTAAAATAATGCCAGATCAATTCGCGGGTTGCTTCCTGGTATTTATTGGAGGCTACCGCCAAAACCAGACCTTTCTGTTTTAACATATCCAGCAACTCCGGTATACCGGGATAAGGTCGCGTCAAATCTGTCTTATGGATAGAATAATACGATACGAATTCAGCTCTCACATGCATAACCTGATCTTCCGTTCTGAATTCTTCAGGTAATGCCCGTTCAATCAATTTTGTTATTCCATTCCCCACCATATAACGATACGCCTCCTTTTCGTGTTCCGGATAACCGAACTTCTTCAATGCATAATTGGCACTTACAGCCAAGTCCCCCAAAGTGTCCAGTAAAGTACCGTCCAGATCAAATATGACTAATTTTTTCATAACTTCAATTTTGTAACAAAAATAATAATTATACCGTCAGAATTAACAGAAGGTTGCCTATTTGAGGAAATAAAATCATGCAAAGTATTCCGAAAATAAAGTTTCCTAATTTTCCCTGTCAATATATAAAGTAAACTCCTACCTTTGCAGAGTAAAACGAGCGCTGTCCGGATATGCCCAATAGTACAAAAAAATCATCTGTTACAGAATTAGAAGAATATTTCCGATTATTACAAACAGAATATAACTACGAAAAAGAAAGTTATCTGGAAAAGTCAAAAGCAGCCGGCATTCAAAGAAAAATACAACAAGGATTTTGCTGGTACCCGGTACGGGCGGAACGGAATTATTACAATTCCCTGAACCTCCCGGTGATTGAAATTGTCTGCGATTATGCAGAAGAAACAGAACATTCTTTTGAACATGGACGGACCATTTGCTTCTTCACACCCGATTTAAACGGGAAACAACACTATTTTAACTTTACCGCCACAATCAGTTATTTACGGGACAACCGTATGGTAGTCACTTTGCCCCAATCTTCTTTTGCGACAACTTTACAACAATGTACAAATCTGGGGTTACAACTTAATTTTGATGAAACTTCTTACCAAAGCATGTTTACGGCTTTACACGACGTCATCCAGGCCAAGGGAAACCGTCTGGCTGAACTGAGGGAAATTTTGTCAGGTACTCATCCCATTCGGAAACGGGAAATTTTTCCGCACCGTTTTCCCTGGCTCAACCCACAACAGGAGACAGCCGTAAATAATGTATGCTATGCCCGGGATATTGCCATTGTACACGGACCTCCCGGTACCGGAAAAACGACTACTTTAGTAGAAGCCATATACGAAACCCTACACAAAGAAAATCAGGTACTGGTTTGTGCCCAGAGTAATACGGCCGTCGACTGGATTTCTGAAAAGCTGGCGGACAGGGGTATTCCCGTTTTGCGTATCGGTAATCCTACCCGAGTAAACGACAAAATGCTTTCTTTTACATACGAACGCCGTTTTGAAGCCCATCCCGATTATCCGGAATTGTGGAAAATACGGAAGACAATCCGGGAATTATTACCCCAATTACGGAAAAGAGAAGCAGGAGAAGCCAGTTATTCACGTTTGCAACAGTTACGCCACAGAGCAACAGAATTAGAAATAAAAATAGAGCAAAACCTATTCAGCGAAGCCCGGGTCATCGCTTCCACCCTGGTCGGTTCCTCCAACAAAATCCTTGAGGGGAAACGCTTTTCAACCCTCTTTATAGACGAAGCGGCCCAAGCATTGGAAGCGGCTTGCTGGATTGCTATCCGCAAAGCCGAACGGGTAATTTTGGCCGGCGACCATTGCCAATTACCCCCCACCATCAAAAATACCGAAGCCGCTAAAAAAGGCCTGGCACTTACCCTGATGCAAAAAGTAGCCCTGCGCCAGCCCGGAACAGTTTCTCTCTTGCAAATCCAATACCGGATGCACGAAGATATTATGCATTTTCCCTCCCGCTGGTTTTATCATAATTGCCTGCAAGCAGCTCCAGAAGTCCGGTTCCGGAATATACTCGAATTCGATACCCCTATCGTCTGGCTGGATACCCGTGAATACGATTCCCACGAACAAATAGCAGGAGAAAGTTTTAGTCATATCAACAAAACGGAAGCTTATCTGCTTATCCGGCAATTGCAGGAATATATGCAAAAAATCGGCGGGAGCCGGATTATAGAGGAACAAATTGACTTCGGCCTTATTTCACCCTATAAAGCCCAAATTCGTTATATGCGTCAATTGATCCGCAAGAATTCTTTTTTCAAACCTTTTTTCCGGCTGATTTCAGTCAACACGGTCGACGGTTTTCAAGGTCAGGAAAGAGATGTTATTTTCATCAGTCTGGTGAGAGCTAATGAAAGCGGGAATATTGGTTTCCTAAAGGATCTGCGCCGGATGAATGTAGCAATCACCCGGGCCCGGATGAAACTCATTATTCTGGGAGATACCTCAACCCTCCTTCATCACCCTTTCTATAAAGCTTTCTATACCTACATTCAGGAGAAAGGAGCAATCATCCCCCTCCTGCCTGCTGACACAGGAGAAAAAAATAAAAATTGAGAACCCTATTATTTTTCTCTTTTGAAAAAACGAAAATTTTCCTTTTCTCCCTTTATTTTTCCAGAATCTTTCCCAAATATTTCTTTAGCTTTGTAAAAACAAAACCGGAAAAATGAAAATTCTGATTATCGAAGACGAAGACAATTTGAGAAAAACAATGACAGCCTCTCTGGAAAAAGAACGTTTCGTTGTAGAATATGCCTCTGATTTTCAGACAGCCCGTTATAAATTAAATGATTACGACTACGACTGCATATTGCTCGATATCATGTTACCGGACGGGAATGGGCTGACTTTACTGCAGGAGCTAAAAAAAATGCACAAAAAAGAAAGTGTCATTATTATTTCTGCAAAAGATTCGATAGAAGACAAAGTGTACGGCTTGGATTTAGGAGCTGACGACTATCTGTCCAAACCGTTTCATTTGGCTGAATTACATGCCAGAGTAAAATCCGTCATTCGAAGGAAACAAAATGGAGGAGATTTAAAAATCGAACTGGAAAATTTAAATGTTTATCCGGACCGGCATGCCGTCTTTATCGGAGATCAGGAACTTATATTAAACCGTAAGGAGTTCGATCTGCTTTATTATTTTGTCACTAACCCCGGCCGTTTAATACATAAAGGAACTCTAGCCGAAGCTGTTTGGGGAGATTGCATTGATCAGGCCGATAATTATGATTTTATTTATTCCCAGGTAAAAAATTTACGGAAAAAAATGAAATCTGCCGGTGCCTTGCCCGAAATCCGGGCCGTATATGGTTTCGGATATAAAATGTGCCGCAGTAATCAACTTCCGGATACATAATGTTTAAATGTTCATAGGGTTAAAGAGTCCGGAAGAGAAATAATTGAGGAGAAGAAATGATTTTTAATATTACCGGTTAGATGAAACTGATTCATTATACAATTGGAAAATTGTCCTGGGTACTATTGCTTACCATGGCATTCTGGACTGTATTCTTTTATTTTCAGATACTGAATGAGGTTCGGGATGAAACAGACGACAGCCTGAAAAACTATAAGAAAACAATTATCAAACAAGCTTTAAGGGACAGTACTCTTTTAAATTCGCATATCGATATTCTGACCCGTTATTATATTCATGAAATCCCGGAAGAAAGGGGAAAACACTATGAAGAACGTTTTATTACAACGGAAGCATTTAATGAATATGAAATGGATGAAGAACCGGTCCGGGTATTATATACTTCTTTCCGTACAGATAACGGACGCTATTATGAACTGACAATACTGACTTCTACTCTCGAAGAAGACGATATGCTGGAGTCCATTTTATGGTCCATTATTTATCTCTACATTGCCATGCTAATTTGTATACTGATTGTTACACAATTAGTATTCCGGAAATGTTTACGTCCTCTTTATAATTTAATCCATTGGCTGAATTTTTATACCTTGGGAAAGAAAAATATGCCTTTGCAAAATAAGACGAAAGTGAACGAATTTAAGCAATTAAACCGGACAATTTCGGATATGGCAATGCGGAATGAAAAAGTTTTCAACCAACAAAAACAATTTATTGAAAATGCCTCCCATGAACTTCAGACTCCTCTGGCCATCTGTAGCAATAAACTGGAATTACTCTCAGAAAACCCTTGCTGTACAGAAGAGTTTTTGAATGAAATTGGGGAAATACATCAGACGATCGGAAGGATTATTAAACTGAATAAATCGCTACTGTTATTATCGAGAATCGAAAACCGGCAATACGGAGATGAAAAAGAAGTAAATTTCAATCTGCTGGTTCACCGCATAAGTGAGGATTGTAAAATGAT
>JAEXFF010000099.1 GCA_023400335.1 Bacteroidota bacterium | reverse complement strand
GATTGAAAATATTCCGAAAAGTAATATTATTAGTGAGAGAAGCTTTTTATTCATAGTAATTCTATTATTTTATTTATATATTTGCCCCAAAGTAAATAATTATAATCATTAAAACCAAAGCTATTTTGGGAATAGTAAAAAATTAAGACTGTATGAAACGGAAGGCATTATACATAATTGGACTCTCTATTCTATCCCTCTCACTTACTTCTTGCGTCTCTAAAAAGAAATTCGATGAATTAGCCAGAGCTAAAAATATGGTGGAACGGGAAGCGGCTCAATTGAAGACAGATAAACGTAGTCTGGAAAAGAAATTGCAGGAAAACAAAGATGAGTTCAACAAAATCCGCTATCAACTTAGAGAAAATAATGCCGCAAAGGATAAAATCATTGACGATCTATATGGCAAACTCCGTACTGTAGAAAGTAAGCAAAGCGAACTGAAATCTGAATTAGATGATGTAACGGACCAAATGAAATACACTTCCCAGAGTAAAGAACAAAAAATTGTCTCTTTAGAAAATAACCTAAAAAGGATTACGGCCGAACGGGACAACCTGAGAAAAGAAATCTCCGATTTGCAAAATAATCTGGATTGGGAAAACCGTCAATTGAAAAATGATATTGAAACAGCTAAAGCCAATTTACTTACCCGTAATAATGAAAATGCCCAGCTAAAAAAACAATTAGAAGAAGCCAATAAAAAACTGGCCTGGATCCGGAAACAAAAAGCTGCCGGAGATGCAGAAATTGAAAAATTAACCAATCAGGTTAATCTTTTGAAAAAAGAATTGAAAATGTAAGGGAATATGCTGTATATTATTCTAGGAATAGCAGGGCTACTGATTACAGTTGCCCTGTTTACTTTTCTTTTCAAACGTAAAAATAATACTCCCGAAGAAATTCATGTTCCGGCAGAAGGATGTTGCGGGGCTCATGCGATTTGTGAAAAGGGACTGAAAAAAGCAAAGCCGGAAATCGAATATTTTGAGGACGAAGAATTAGATGCTTTCCGGGGCATCGATGCCGAACAGTATTCAGATGAACAAATTGACCTTTTCCGGGACATACTTTATACACTTCGGAAAGAAGAAGTATCCGACTGGTTGATAAGTCTGGAAAAAAGAGAAATCAATCTCCCCCTCATCCTCCGTCAGGAAGCCCTGGACCTATTATGACCCCAAACTGAGGTTTCTGAATATTTGCTTTCCCACACGGCATTGCAGGCAGCGATGAGCCTCGCAATAGACTTTTCTCAATTGAATCAAAGCTTGTGTCTGCATAGCAGAATCGAATACAAATCCTTGTTTTTCCCATGCTCTTACAATATAATTATTTTCAGGACCCGTCTCTTCCAGCCAATCCAAGGCTTTTTTTATCCATTTCTCCTCTCCCCGTCCTTTCCCATAGAGAAATAAAAAAGGAATAACGGTATTGATCAGAATTATTTTCCGGCTTCCTTCTCCCAATTTTTTTATTTTGAAGGAAGATTCTTTTCCGAAAACATAATGTGTTTCCCAGTAGACAGAAGCCTGTACATCGAAAAGAAATAACACTTCTTTCAGTGCAGCAGTTTTTAAGATAGCCGCCAATAAATGTCCGAAGCGACATAACAGAGCCGCTAGCAATGCCAGTCGTATGGTCGGAAATCCTTCCGGGCGTATACGCATAAATTTCCACTGGGCAGCCTGCATCGTCCACAATTTATGTTTTTTCTGCAAATACTGAAATTCCTTTTTCAAATTCAGTGTATAAGGTTCGTCAGGAGCAGTCTCCAATAAACCTGAACATCCCAATAACAAAGCTTCTACCAGATGAGGACGGTCGATATAACGCAGTAATATCTTATAAGGCAGATATAAAGCCAATTGATAAAAAGAATCGGAATTTATATTTGCAGACCAATACTTGCACATCAGACGATAAAAACACTCTTGCCAGTCGTTCTTCGTCTGAGAGAGAATTTTCCGGATATCATTCACTTTTCTTTCCAGCCGTTCTATTGTCAAACTCTGCAACGTCAGATAAAACCAGGAATCTTCCAATAATTCAAGGCGGCGGTAACAACCGGGTTGCTGAATTGTATCCCGCATATAAATATATTCATTGTATAAATAATCAGCATATTCCAATTCGACACATTCTATTTCCGTTCCCTCCTGAGTATATATCCGGACATCATCCTCCCGGACAACAGAAAGGATAACATTATTGTAAGCTTTATCTTTGTGGTGTTCATGCCTGTACCAATCGCTGCTTTTCAGGTGAACTTCAATATTACCGGCCAAAATAACATGATCCATCCGGAGGCGGGCATTGAAAAAATCAGGACCCGCATCCCGGTTATAAGAACCCGGTTGTAAAATTTCAATCCTTTTGCCCGTATGAGTTATCAATTCCCTATTTTTTAAAAGGGAATTGGCCCATATATACTGGAGAAAATCTTCATTCATTATTAACGGATTTACAACACATACACAATTTACGTTAAAAAAATTCAAAAACAAAGTTTATGAAGAAGAAAATAAAAGCATTTCATTTATTCTTCTTACCATTTCAAGGTTATTTTTCATACCTTTGCACCTAAAGCCGTTTATTTTAAACGGCTATTTCTAAGAAAAACAAAGAAATCTGAATAATAGAAATAGAAAACATTCGAAAAGACAAAACAATAGGTGCTATTAAACTTTTAAAATGGAAAACGTTTGAAAAGTCAAAAGAATAGATGTTATTGAATTTTTAAAATAAAAACCTTACTTCGTTTATGGAAGAGAATAAATTTATTCAAAGTAAAAAAGACAAACGGCTGGTGGTAATTATCGGTTGTCTTGCAGGTGTGCTAGTTATCTTACTTATATTTTTTCTGGTAGAATGGTCCCAAAATAAAAAGCACATTGCGGCTATTCATGAAGAAAAGGAATTGTTGGAGCAGGAACTGACTGATCTCAGTAGCCATTACGACAATCTAAAAACGTCTAATGACACCTTAAATGAAAAATTATTGATTGAACAGGAAAAGATTGCCACCTTAATGGTTGAAATGAAAAAGTTCCGGGATAATTCTTACGCAGAAATCAATAAATACAAACGGGAAATCGGAACACTCAAAACTGTATTGAGAAGTTATGTGGTACAAATTGATTCCCTGAACCGCCTGAATCAGCAATTAGCTCAGGAAAACACGGAAGTAAAACAACAAATGAATTGGGTACGGGAACGCAATACAAAATTGGAAAACGAACAAAAAAACATGAAAAAGGTCATAGCGATAGCCGGTGCTTTGACTGCAGAAAATTTTGTCATTGTTCCTATCAATAA
>JAEXFF010000087.1 GCA_023400335.1 Bacteroidota bacterium | reverse complement strand
CACTCAACGAATAATATTCTTCTGCATGTTTTGGCCATTCCGTGTTAGAAACATTTATAGCTGACCATTCCGCAACCGGTCCTGTTGCCTGATAATACCCCTCCTCTCCGGGAGTATGAGCAACAGTTGTTTGTAACGGACCGCTCAGTGTAGCCGGTTTATGAATATACATGCTTGTAGCAAAAATCTCCAGGTTTTTACATTCCTCCAAGGTCACTCTGGAATCCAAAGTTCCCACCAGATAAAGTTCCTTCAGGTTATTGTAACCTTTAAAATTAAAATGCTGGCTCACAAAATCGTTTCCTCCGATAATACGAATATATTCCAGAGCCTTATTCAGTAATTTTATATCAAAATTACTAGCCCCGACTCCTTTTGTCAGGTTGAATTTTGTCAAAGCCGTACTTTCTGCAGGAGCTTCCTGTCCCCAGTCCAAAAACTCTGCAATGATAATTCTGCGCTCTTTACTTTCGGCAAAAGTATGAGTAGCTGTAAAAGTATACTCTGCCGATGTACCCATAGGCATATAATAATTAGTTGCTTCCTTGGCATCCTGATCCCAAATGACTGCAATATTTTTAGTCGTTGTCAATGTAAATTCAGGAGTTGTACCTGTATAATCGAATTCGATTAATTTCAAATACCTGTCCTCCGGATAGAATTCTCCCAAAGTAGGCCCGTAGATTTCCTGAATGAACTCTTTGTCCTGGGCAGAAAGCTCCCATTTAAATTCATCTGAGAATAGGATGGGCGGAATGTTACGTGCAATCATCTCATATAAAGGCCACGTCATTACCGATTCCGGATCGTAAGCTTTCGTCTTGTATATCTGGGAAGTCTGGTTCTGAAGCGGTTCCAATAAAATCTTTCTCAACTCCTCCCAGGTAATATAATCTTTCAATTCATTTTCCCAATACTGCTGGATCTTCGCCTCATCCACATTGCCATTCTCATCGACAATCCAGCCCGGATCAAAGTCGGGATGACGGAATTCCAGCTCCAGACCGAGCACCTGCCCGAAAGCCCTCAATACATCACTGCATTTGAGTTGATTGGCACAACGCCTCCACCGTGCAAAATGAACTGTAGGTTCCTGCTGCCGATCATACACTTGCAAATGATCAGTCCCCGTTAACGCCCAACTCGACATCATGTCCGGAACATAATCAAAACCTACCCGAATCAAAGCATCCTGATCTCCCGCCACAAAAGTAAACCGGACTCCCGCCACTTTTTCCCACTCCCTTACCAGTCTCTCAACCAGCGCTTTATAATTATCTGAACCGTTGAGGAACTTTACCGTAAGACCTGTCTCCGCCATCGACTTTTGCCAGACTTTTTGTGCATTTGCTACCCCACGCGTTCCCGGAGCCAAATTCTCCAAACGGGCCATTCCGTAAAAATGCGGAACAAAAGCCGTATTTTCATCCTCCGTCTGAACCGGTACAGGACTTTCGTCATTGCTACAACTACCAAGCAGGAGCAACAACACAGTTACTAACCATAATTTTTTCATAGCCACGCTTTTTAATTAATAACTTATATTTTATTATTATTCAATGAAAACCAAATAAAATATTATACTATTTTAAAACAGTTTAAATATAATAAAATTAAATTATAATTCAAAATATTAAATTAATTTTTTAAATTTTAATATATTTTTCACAAATGACATAAAGTAAAAAGATAATTAAAATGAAAGGGTACTCAGAGAAGTAAAGCAAATATAAAACTCCCGATATCTCCGTCTTATTATTTCTATCCGTTGGAGCTTCCTGTAAAGACTTCACCGGCAAACGAACTTTCGCTTGGGGTTTAGTTTTTATCAAAACCCTTCAGTTCGTTTACCGGCGAAATATAATATTGTTTCCGGTAAGAAGTGTTTCTTCCTTTTTAAAAGGTTTTTCCATTCTCCCTCACTGAATTTCTTTTACGAAATACACCAATGAGGGGAAATGATCGCTAAATCCATTCTGAAAAGTCGAACCGGAAAATGTCCGGAAAGGGTAACCTTTATATTTTCCTTCTTTCTGTATCAGAAAATCCCGGTTAAAAATTTCCACCTTCCAGAATTTTAAAGTGGAATAATCTTTTCCCAACAATCCGTAAGACAAAATTTGCTGGTCGAAAAGATTCCACTTATCCTGATAGCAAAGCGAACCTATTCCTTTATCCCATAAGGCCCAGGTAGCATTATATAAACCGCCCGGTTCAACCTGATTCTGTTTTTTACGGGCTTTCAATACTTCCCGGCAACTTTTATCTCCCGGATCGTCATTGAAATCTCCCATGATTACAATTTTTGCATGAGGATCAATCCGGTAAAGAGAATCTACTATATGCAGTGTAATAGAAGCTGCATATTCCCGTAAGGGGGAAGATTTATCCCCCCAACGGGAAGGCCAATGGTTTACGATGACATGAAAAGCTTCTCCGGCTAAAATCCCGCTAACCAATAATTGGTCACGGGTTCTGAACGTAGTATCTGCCGGCAAACGATAAGGATACACCCGGGAAGAAGTCAGATGAAATAATTTCGGATTATACAATACTGCCACATCAATCCCCCTTCGATCAGGTGAATCGTAATGCACAATTTCATATCCGATTTTGGCTAATTCACCGGTCTTTACCAAATCCTCGAGTACCCCGCGATTTTCCACTTCCCCTACTCCGAGC
>JAEXFF010000066.1 GCA_023400335.1 Bacteroidota bacterium | reverse complement strand
TTACCTGTTTCAATGGGGCGGGGGATAAAAGAATAGGTTACCTATTTTTATGGAACACCGGCGGCGGAGGTTCGAAAAGCTATGCTTGCAGAGGATGATTTTGCACAGTCGTTTCGTGAATATTATAACAGTAGGCAGGCCTATTGGGGGTACTCATATTATCTGTGCGTTTATAATTTGTATAACCATTGGATTGTATTGGCTGGGATGAATGCTCAACCTCAGAAAATATTACAAATCGCTGATTTAGCCGTAAAAATTTATCAAGGAAATAGTCATCAGTACATTTTGTATTTGGGTAAAGCTCAGGTTTATGGTGAATGAATGATATGAAATCAGCGTTTAAAGCTTGTAAAAATGCAATGACATCATTACAGTCTGTGCGTAATCAGTAGTTGAGGAAGATTATAAATATGCCGAAGAAGAGATAAATGCGTTGATTTCAGAGTTAAAACAGGCAGATAAATAAAGCTGTTAGGGGTTATGTTAAAAAAACAGAACCGATATTCTGTTATAGATATTTCTAATACGGCCATATTGAAAGGGTAAAGTTGGTTTGTACGGAGAAGGGATAAGCTACCGGGCAAAGGATAAAACAAAAAGTCCTGTATTCTACTGGAAATATTCCTTAAAAAGTAAAATTGAAAGCAACTATTTCATTTCTGGATAGTTGCCTTTTATTTCTTTACACATTTCCCGAAAGTACAGTTTTGCGACTAAAAGAGGGGAAACATGGCACTAAAGTATATAGTAAAAGGAAGCGATTCTGTGAATTTACTGATATTTATTGTATAACTGCATACAATAAACCCTCCTTGTCAATATTAGTTGTCCCTGGTGCAAAGTTCCGGATAATCGTATCGGAAAATAAGAAGCTTTGCTACATAACTACACCATATTTTGGCCATTCCCTGACTCTGTAAATATTTAAATTGTTATTTCCCGGTCAGATTTGGCCTTTATTCCAAGGGTAAAAACCATGAATAAGCTTTACAATAGTCGTTTTAAATAAATAACCGGAATGGATTTACCGGCTTATAACCTGTTTCGCAGCGGCATCTTTTTTATAAATTCACCGGTTAACGAAGAATCATAATCATACAACTTGCTTCAATAATTTTCTATAGAATTTTTAATGACTATAGGTACCTTGTTCGTATAAGGATTTTCCGGTCCACCGGTCAAGTCATAAGAAAAAGCCAGTCTGTATACCAAACTGGAATGAGGGAGGCTGAAAGTTATTGCAGGAAGCGTATAGCCGGAAATGGACGGTCGCCCGACTACGGTAATTGTATTTTCCCCATTAACGGTAAGGGCAGTATAAAAAAGTCGGAGTAAAATCTTTTATTTTCATCGTCCCATTTTAAATAATACATTCGGGAATAATGTTTTTGAATAAAAGCATGAATATTCTCTCCGTCTGTTGCCGTAATTTCTTCTCTTAACTGAACGGGTATACCGTTGTAAGTAAAAGGACGGGCATTGTAATATTTCCCGTTTACATATTTTGTTCTGATCCTGCTTTGAGAAGTCTTCGAACTTCGGGCTCTACGCATCTGTAGCAGCAATTTTTACCCTGTCCTTCGTATTCGGCATTACTTGCATCCTTACCTGCCGGGACGAATATGTCCGTAATTCATTTGCTTCCTTGTGCATTAATTTACATAGATTAAAAACAAAAAACCTCGATAAATCTGTTGATTTACCGAGGTTTGCTTCATTTTTCTTCTAGGAAGGCGGTGCGGACGGGACTCGAACCCGCGACCCCAGGCGTGACAGGCCTGTATTCTAACCAGCTGAACTACCGCACCAGTTTGTTAAGACTGTATCTCTTACAGCGGTGCAAATGTAGGACGATTTTTTGAAATAGCAAATAAATTAAAGGGAAAAATGTGAAATTTTGGGATTTAAAACGGAATACCGGAAAGTATTTAAAAATTTTATTTCTTTTTAATACACTTAATCTTTTGATTGCAAGGATGTAAATAATTTCATGAGGAAGCGATAAAAAATATCCTGTATGTTAAATTGCTTATTAAATTTTTTATTTAACTTTGAGGTCACAATTATTACTAAATTAAAAAAAATTTTAAGATAATGAATGTACCCGCAGAATTAAAGTACACTAAAGAACATGAATGGATTCGTGTTGAAGGTGAGGAAGCAGTGATTGGTATCACAGACTATGCTCAAAGTCAATTGGGCGACATCGTTTTTGTGGAATGCGATACGGAAGGTGAAACTCTTTCAGAAGGGGATACTTTTGGTACCGTTGAAGCTGTAAAAACTGTTTCTGATTTGTATTTACCGGTAGGCGGTGAAGTTTTGGAATTCAATCCGGAACTGGAAGGGGAACCGGAATTGGTAAATAAAGATCCTTACGGAAAAGGTTGGATTATCCGCATTAAAGTAAGCGATCCTTCAGAATTGGATAATTTGCTGGATGCTGAAGGCTATAAAGCCCTTATTTAATTAAAATACAAAGCTGTGCTTTCAACAGAGAGCACAGCTTTTTTGTTTTTATAGCTAGACCGGATACAAAAAGGATAAAGTGTGTTATTGTTGTCCGGGAAAATGAGGTTTATACATCGGGGGGATTACCCTATCTTAAATTTAAAATCTGAAATCCAATGACTCTTATTAAATCAATTTCAGGTATTCGCGGGACAGTTGGAGGCTATCCCGGGGATAACCTGACTCCGCTGGATATTGTTAAGTTTGTTTCTGCTTATGCGAGCTGGTTAAAAGAAGGGACGGGAAAGAAAAAAGCTAAAATCGTGATGGGGCGGGATGCCCGTATTTCGGGTGATATGTATGCTAAGTTGGTATCGGCTACTTTGAATGGATTAGGGCACGATGTGGTAAATATCGGTTTGGCAACTACTCCTACTACTGAAATCGCTGTTACAGCAGAACATGCAGACGGTGGTATAATCTTGACAGCCAGTCATAATCCTAAACAATGGAATGCTTTAAAGTTGTTGAACAATAAGGGCGAATTCCTGACGGCAGCTGATGGGGCTCAGGTTTTGGAGCTGGCGGAAAAAGAAAATTTTAAATACGCGGAAGTGGATGAATTAGGTACCATAACGGAAAAAGATTATACAGATTATCATATTCAGCATGTATTGGATTTGAAATTGGTAGACCGGGAAGCAATAGCCCGGGCCAACCTGAAGATTGTTGTGGACGCTGTCAATTCTGTTGGCGGGATAGTGATCCCGCGTTTGCTGAAGGCGTTGGGGGTAAAAGACATTGTCGAATTAAATTGTGAGCCTACAGGTAAATTTCATCATAATCCGGAACCGATTCCCGAAAACCTAACGGAAATTTCGGCTAAAATGAAAGAATGCAAGGCTGATTTGGGGATAGTTGTGGACCCGGATGTCGACCGACTGGCTTTGATATGTGAAAACGGAGAAATGTTTGGAGAGGAATATACATTAGTGGCAGTAGCGGATTATGTGTTAAAACATACGCCCGGGAATACTGTTTCGAATCTGTCTTCTTCCCGGGCTTTAAAAGACGTAACGGAGGCTTATGGACAACAGTACAATGCAGCTGCTGTCGGGGAAGTGAATGTAGTGGCTAAAATGAAAGAAACCCATACAGTAATCGGTGGAGAAGGAAATGGAGGCGTGATTTATCCGGAAAGTCATTATGGCCGGGATGCTTTGGTCGGAGTGGGATTGTTTTTGTCTCATTATGTAGCTGAAGGCAAGAAAATGACAGAATTGAAAAAAGATTATCCTCAATATTTTATTTCGAAAAATAAGATTACCCTTTCTCCGGAAATAAATGTGGATAAAATTCTGGAGGGTTTGAAAATTAAATATGCTAACGAGAAAGTGACGGACATCGATGGAGTGAAGATCGATTTTGAAAGGGGATGGGTGCATCTTCGTAAATCGAATACAGAGCCGATTATCCGTATTTATTCAGAAGCAAGAGATGAAGCTGCTGCGAATGCTTTGGCAGAGGAAGTTATGGAGGCTGCTAAACAACTTTGCTGATTTCCTGACGATTTAGAAAAGGTCCGGTGTCCTTGTGGATTCCGGACCTTTTTTATTCTACGTACAACACGAGTCCTTTTAAATATTCTCCTTCCGGATGATAAATACTGATCGGGTGGTCAGAGGGTTGGGTCAGCTGATGCAGGATTTTAACTTTCCTTCCGGTATTAGCAGCTGCCGTAAATACGGTCTGCCGGAAA
>JAEXFF010000348.1 GCA_023400335.1 Bacteroidota bacterium | reverse complement strand
CATAAAACAGGTATTATGGGTACTCTGATTTTTCACCTGCTATTGGCCATTTTTTTATTGAGTATAGGAATTTCTCAAATGAAAATGTCTCAGGATACTGAAATAGAACTTATTTCTCCCCCGGAAGAAGAAATAAAAAAAATACTGGAAGAAAAGCAGCGGCAGGAAGAAATAAGAAAAAAAACTTCCATTGAAGAAGTGGAACAAATGCTACGTTCTATTGCTGTAAATTAGAATGTAAAAAAAGACAACCGGTCCTCACAGGTTCAGAAATATATAGAAGAGATAAGAGAAGAATTGGAAAATGAAGAGTATTCCGGTCGTTATGGTAAAAAAAGAGATAAGCATTACCAGCAGGATAGCCTTCGGCACCAACGGGATAAAAATGAACAGATATTAGATTCTTTGAAATCCACTTTTTATTCAGGGGAAAGCAGTGTTTCCTATAATTTGAAAAATCGTTATGCCCTTTTTTTACCCATACCAGTATTTAAATGCGAATTCGGAGGAAAAGTGGTGGTCAATATTGCTGTGAACCGGAAAGGAATTGTACAACGGGCGGAGGTGGTCCGGGAATTATCGGAACAAGACGATTGCCTTTATGAGGTTGCTGTAGATGCAGCTTTACGTTCTAAATTCAATGAACGGCCGGAGGCCGTTTTACTTCAGACCGGTACGATTACTTACCATTTCGTTAAACAATAGTCCGGTTGTAAAATTAGCGGTTTACAAGGGTATAAAATGACAGAATATTGAAGTGGATTTATGCTCCAATATTTGAATGCCTGATAAAAACAGACAAAGGAGATTCATTTCCTTTTTGACGGAAAAAATTTATTGCTGTTGTTTGCTGAAAAGTCAGAATTTTTTACCCTTAATTCGGTAAATCGCATTTCAGTTTTCTTTTAGTTGCATAAAGTAAGCATGGAGTTAGCGGGGAATACATAAAAAAGACAGCAGTTTTCCTTCTGATTTTTGTCATCCTTCTCATAAGGTTTATATAATATTGCTTTTATTTAATTTATTTTACTAAATTTGATAGATTTTATATCTATTAAGTTAACAATATTATATTGTAAAAAAATTAAATTTTGATAAGTTTATAAGAAATAATGAAATTTTAGATATTAAATATAAAATTATTGTATTAACTTTGTTATATTGATTTACGTCTCTCTGGACGAATTTTTGTGTGTTATAAAAATTACAGAAATTAATTAGGGTATTTACTATTTTGAGTTGAGCTGCATGGCAGATGAAAAGATCGTAATGCCGTTTGAAATAAGTGAGACTCGTATTGTAGTATATATGCAATCGGTATTATGAGTATATGTTTAAATAATAAAAAAATTCGTAGTACACGGGAAGCTGAAATTCAACGAAATGTATTTCAGGATGATTTTAGTGTTTATTCCCGAATGAAGGAAAGCACAGATTTAAGGCGTTATTGCGAGCTAGAAGGGTATGTAAATAATATAGATTTTCGGGAGAGGCGTAAAAAGATAGAACATTTGATCTATCGGGAAAGTGAGAGTTACCAATTGGAAAAAAAGTACAAGAGCTTGCTTAAATCGCCTCAACTCCGGGCTTATTATTTAGTTGACAAATCTGCAGAATTAAAGAATTATTTGAAAATCAAACAATCTAAAATATATATCCGCTATGCAGAGTTGCGGGATAGGGTGCGCAGGGGAAATCTGACCAGAAGATCCTGTCCGCAGGAATACGCAGAATATAAAGAATTAGAAAAACGAGAAGTATTAAAAGAAGCGATTACTTTGGAAGGGAAGCGTAAATTTGTCTATTATCTTAAAATTAAAGACAGTGGTTTACCGGATGAATTCGAAAAATTGAAAACTTATATAGAGTCTGAAAAATTCAGGCAGGAAAAACGTTTTTTATTAGACAGAAATAGATATAAGTCGACGGAAGATTATAAATTATGGTGCGAATTTGAGTTTTTAAAGAACCGTCCCGATATTATCCGGTATTTTTTGCTGAGTACGGACGAATGTTTTCAGAATATGTGCCAATGGAATGTAGTATTTGAAGACAATTTTACCCGTAAGGAATGGGATCGGAAAAAGTGGTCCGTTTCTGAAAAGGAAATTCGGAATATTTCTGTTAAAGAATTTGATAATGGAAATAAAATACAATTATATACAGAAAAAAATTTAGAATTTACAGGTAATTCTGTAGTGTTGAATTTCCGCAATGAGGCTGTCGGAGGATATTATAGAGATGAAAAGGGGGAAATCAGCAAGAATAAATATACTTGTACTGCAGCCCGTTTGAGTTCAGCTTCTTCTTTTTGTCAGTGTTACGGGAAATTTGAAGCAAAAATAAAATTGACAAATTTTTCTGTTGAACAGTGTTTTGAGTTGAGAAGCGAGTCAGACCTGCCCCGCATCAAAATTATGAAAGGGTGTAAGGAAGGTATTTATATGGGAAATGTGCCTGCTTCAGGAAAAGGTAAAAAAAATACGCTGCAATTATTGAGCGGTTTAAAGTATACGGAAGACTTTTATATTTTTTCATTGGAATGGACTCCTGAAAAAATGGTATGGAAAATAAACGATGCCGTTGTTAAAGAAGTGATAAAAGACATTCCGGCCGTACCTATGTATGTCG
>JAEXFF010000321.1 GCA_023400335.1 Bacteroidota bacterium | reverse complement strand
ATATGGGAGTTGCCGGTTTGAATGAATTCGTAAAACATTATTACCCTCAGCTCGGTAAAAAAGCATTGATTATCGACGACCGCGGAAATGGAGGCGGAAATGTATCTCCTATGATTACAGAACGTTTACTGCGTACCCCAACATTTTACACTATGCATACAAATCAGAAAGAAGGGTCTGTCAATCCGGTGGGTACCTTTGTAGGACCGAAAGTATTGCTGGTAAACGAATATTCAGCATCTGACGGAGATTTATTCCCCTACAGATTCAAATACAATAAGCTGGGCACAATTATCGGACACCGTACCTGGGGAGGCGTAGTAGGTTACAGCGGTACTGTACCGGTAGTAGACGGGGGAGCTATCGTAACTCCTTCTTATGCACCTTTTGCTGTAGATGGAAGCGGTTTTATCATTGAAGGAAGCGGAGTTACTCCTCATCTCGAAATCGACAACGATCCTTATAAAGAATATATGGGAGATGACGAACAATTGAACAAGGCCATCGAGGTTATTCTGGAAAAGCTGAAAACAGAAGCACCCCGGGAACCGGCAATCCCGACTTTCCCGAATAAATCCGGAAAATAAAATACTTTAAAAATTTTATGAAAAACCTATTCTTTATAATTGCCTGTAGCCTCCTTTCGGGATGGCTACAGGCACAATCTGCATTAGAGGTAAGGACATTTACCCTGGACAACGGATTAACGGTCTGGTTAAATGAAGATCATTCCCAATCTACTGTTTTCGGAGGAATAGTGGTAAAGGCCGGAGCCAAAGATAGTCCCAGCACAGGTATTCCGCATTATTTTGAACACATCATGTTCAAAGGGACTGACAAAATCGGTACTATTGATTATGCATCAGAAAAAGTATATCTGGATTCTATCGCCCAACAATACGATACGCTGGCTATTACAAAAAACAAATCCGCACGACGGAGAATTCAAAAAGAAATTAACCGATTGAGCATTGCAGCGGCTCAATATGCAATTCCCAACGAATTCAATACCCTGATTTCCCAATTCGGGGGAAGCGGACTCAATGCTGCAACTTCCTACGATTATACCTTCTATTACAATAGCTTTAATCCCCAGTATATCAGTCAATGGTTGGAATTGTACAGTGAAAGATTAATTCATCCGGTATTCCGTTTATTTCAAAGCGAACTGGAAACCGTTTATGAAGAAAAAAACATGCACGAAGATTCCGATTATGAATTAGCTTTTCTGGAAGCGACAAGGTTATTTTATACTCCCCACCCCTATCAATATCCCATTATCGGAACAACGGAACACCTGAAAAATCCACAGTTATCAGAAATGATGAAATTTTATGAGGAATATTATGTAGGGGGAAATATGGCTTTAATTTTAAGCGGTGATTTCGACTCCGAAGCAATTATCCCACAGATCCGGGAAAAATTCTCCCGCATAAAAGCCGGAAAGGCCCCTGTTTCTCAACCGGTTGACCTGCCCGCTTTTCAAGGGAAAGAAACGGCAGAAATCCGGATTCCGATACCCATTGTAAAGATGGGAGCCATTGCCTGGAGGGGTATTCCCGCTAATTCTCCCGATTTCTATGCCTTGAGGATTGCGCTCAATCTCTTGAGCAATCAAAACAATACCGGTTATCTGGATCAATTGAGTATAAACGGAAAATTAATGGGTGCCGGTATTGAACAACTCAATCTGAATGAGGCCGGAGCTATAGTGCTCATGTTTGTACCGAAATTCCTTTTCCAATCCTACCGTAAAGCTCAACAAATCGTAACCCGGGAAATTGACCGTATTAAAAAAGGGGATTTTACGGAAGAAGAACTGGCGGATCTCAAACTAAGCCTGAAAACAGCTTTCGAAAAAGCACAGGAAACACCCAAAAGCCGGGTAGAACAAATGGCACAACTTTTTACACAAGGCGGGAACTGGACAGACTATCAAAAAGCTCCTCAGATCATAGACGCCCTTACAAAAGAAGATATTACAAAAGTAGCAAACCGGTATTTCACTCCCAACTATTTATTTTTTAAGAAAAAAAACGGACGTTACCGGAAAGAACGGGTTAACAAACCGGACTTCGAACCCATAATTCCTTCTCACCGGGCAGAAAGTTCGGCTTATGCCCAAAAATTAAAAAAAGAAGCAGCTTCGATGTCTGTCATTCCTCCCCGCACCATTGATTTTGAAAAAGACGTAACTACGTTTTCCCTTTCTCCTTTAGTAACTCTATATGCAAAAGAAAATCCGGTCAATAACATCTTCGAATTAACCCTAGCCTATAAAAAAGGAGTTGCAGCCGATCCGGCTCTGGAATTTTTACCTGCCTATCTGAACTATTTAGGAACAGACAGCCTTCCTTTTAAAGAATTCAGAAAGGCTCTTCAAAAGACCGGAGGAAACGTGATTTTTAACGGAGACAGTGAATTTTTCTATATATATATTTCGGGAATAAACGAAAATTTCGATCAAACACTCGCGCTTATCCATCACTTTCTGACGCAAATAACACCCGATAAAAAACAATTTAAACAAACCCTCAGCGAAGAAAAAATAAGCCGGCTACAAATGCAAAGGGAACCGGAAATCATGGGAAAAGCCCTTGCGCATTATGTAATATGGAAAGAAAATTCAGTTTATTTAAAAACATGGCCTTTAAAACAAATCAAAGCCAAAGGAGCTGCGGAATATGTCAGTTTATTTAAAGATTTATTGCAAACAGAATGTAATCTGTATTATTCCGGGAAATTACCGGTTTCTACTCTAGCAGAAGCTGCCCGGAAATACCTGCTGACAGAGGAAGTCACTCAAAAGGGATTCGGCCCGGTCTCTGAGCCGATCGTAAAATATAAGCGGCCGACCGTATTTTTTGTAAGCAATCCCTATACAAACCAATCCATCATTTACAGTTATACTCCGTCCAAAACAGAAATGAGCATGGCTTTCCGGGATTCCAGTCTCTTTTTCGACTGTTACTTCGGGCTCGGTATGTCATCTTTAATTTTCCAGGAACTCCGGGAATTCCGGTCTTTTGCTTATTCTGCAATAGGCTATCACCACCGCCCTGATCCGCTCAACTGGGAGAAAGGCAGTTTTCTGAATTGTACACTTTCTACTCAAGCGGACAAAACGATAAATGCTTTAAGTGTCCTGGATTCTTTATTAAAAAATATGCCTGAAAAACCGGAATTTACACCTTATGTAAGGCAATTAAACCTGAACTACATTAACGATGCTTATCCCTCTTTCCGGGATTTGCCAGGTACAGTTGCTCTCGGGAAATTCCACGGTTATTCTTCTGACCCGAACCGGGAACTGATTCAAAAATTAAATGAAATGGATATGTCGACAATCCGGGAGTTTTATAATAACAACATTAAAAATCAAACGACCTGTTACATTATTGTCGGAAATCCGACAAGGATTAATGTAGAAGCTCTGAAACGATTCGGAGATCTGAAAATAATCGATAGAAAAAAAATATTTGGTAATTCCATTAAATAAAAAACTATAGACAAGCTTTTACCGACAGCAGATTAACGTTTCTCAGGTTAATGAACCGAAAGTTGCTGATAAATTCATTTTTTCAGGACCGGAAGTTCATTAACCGGCGGAGCGATTTTTACGAACCAGGCGGTAACACTTCTTCCCTAGTCACCTAAACGGCCAATGGCTTTCAAATATTCAGTCTCACTCAATTGAAGCGCTGCTTTTGCATCTACCCACTGACTCCAGGCATCCTGCCATTGGGCTTGCGCTTCGAGTAAATTGGAAAGGCTTTCCATTCCGCCTTCATATTCCGCTTGACTGATGTAGAGATTTTCTTTCGCCTGAGCCAAAGCATCCCGGCACATCTCTATTCTTTTCTGTGCATCTTTGATGTTAAAGCGGGTAGAAGCAACTTCCAGCTCCATCAGTTGGGCAGATTTTTCCAAATTCAGCTGAGTCATTTCCTGTTCGATTTGGGCAGCCCGAACCTTATTCCTGCCTTCTCCCCAATAAAATAGGGGAATTTGGACCGAAGCCATCGCATTTAAAGAAGCACTGGCATCTGTATTTCCGTTCAGTTCCAAACCTCCCCCGTATCCATATCCGACGGATATACCTACTTGGGGAAGAAATTCTGAACGGGTGAAATGAATTTGTTTCTCTTTCAGCTCCACCTCTTTTTTCAACAGATTATAATCGGGTCGCTCGGTAATATTTTCTCCTTCTCCCAGAAGACCGGGAGTAATGGTTTCCGGTAAAGTATCCTTGATCACGACTTCCGTATGTAAATCCAAACCGATCAGCCGGCACAAATTCATACGGGAAAGTACCAAACCATTCTCGGCTTTTTGCAGCATCAGTTCGGCCTCATTATACCTAACTTTTACTTTCAGGACTTCATTATTGGAAGTCATGCCGACCTGCTCAGCATCTTCTATATTCTGCATCAATTCACCCACTACTTTCCGGTAGGCAACAGCAGCCCGGATTTGTTCCTGTACCCGCATCAACTGCCAGTAAGCTCTATCGGTTTCCAGCAAAACTTCGGAACGGTTTAACCGTAAATTTTCATTGGCCATCCACTCTCCTGTTTTAGCCATCTGATGAGCCGTCCGGATTTTGCCCCCCATATATACAGGTTGCAAAATTTGTACTCCCGCCATATAAACCCCTCTCAAACCTATCTTTATGCCGATATCCGGCAAAAAAGCATATTCTTTGAAAACGGGCAGACCGTCTGCTCCCATTACGGGTTTACCGGTTTCAGGATTTAACAGGACATTCGGCTGTAACTGTCCCTGTTCGTCCGGTACATAAGTGGGTAAATATCCCCCTTTCAACTTATAGGAATATTTTTCCTGATTGTAAAAACCGAATCCGGAAACAGATACTTTCGGAAAATAATCTGCCCTCACCGATTTGGTTGTATAAAGGGCTTTCTCTTTGTCTTTTCCGGCAATTGCCATCTGTTTGCTATTTTCCAATGCCATCTCCCGGCATTGCTGACGGGAAAGCTGCACCTGAGCTGCCAGCTGACCAGTAGTCCCCCAGCTACCGAGCAAAAAGATCAGGATAATAAATCTCATTTTCATAACATTACATTCTCAACATTTCTTGTCTTTTTCTGCCGGATACGATAAAATACAGCGTACAATACGGGTAAAATGACTAAGGTAATAATCGTCCCGATAAACAATCCGCCCATAATCGTTACGGCCAGAGCACCGAACATATCATCATTGACCAACGGAATCATTCCCAAAATCGTCGTCATAGCAGCCAATAATACAGGGCGTAAACGGGAAGAGGATGCGTCCAGCAAAGCTAAAAACGGTTTTTTCCCACTGTGGATCTGAATATTTACTTCGTCCACCAAAACCACTCCGTTTTTAATCATCATACCGACCAATCCCAAAGCTCCCACAATAGCGACGAAGCCAAACTCCTTCCCTGCCAGTAACATTCCGGCAACAATCCCAATCACAGCCAGTGGCAGGCATAACAAAATCATCAGAGGTTTTTTAAAATCCCCGAACAAAGCGATGAGGATAATCAAGACCAAGACAATGGCGATAGGCACATTTTTGAATAAATACTGTTCTGACTGTGTGCTGGCCAGATATTCCCCCTGCCATTCAGAGCTATACCCCGCAGGCAACTGAATAGAGTCGATTTTAGCCAATAAACTATTCCGCGCTTCAGCGGTCGTAAAGCCCGGAGCATTATTACATTGGATAGAGATCGAACGTTGTCCGTTATAACGCCTCACCAAGGGTACTTCCCAAGTCATGTCTACCCCGTTAGTGGTCTGGTTTAAGGGTTTGGAACCGATTAATCCGCTTAAAATTTCATCTTCAGAGATCATACCAACCATTAATTCTTTGACCGTTTCCATATTCAATCCATTGAGGGAAGGAGTCAAACTCCATACCGGTATATTATCAATCCGTTCCGGACGTTCTCCCCGTTCATTTACACTTTTGATATAAATGGGCAGATCGTGTTCCCCCTCGTAATAAGAGCCGATGGGCAATCCTTCGGTTGCTGCCAGTAAAGCCAGACTGACATCCTGCCGTGAAAGTCCTGCTTCCCGGGCAATCTGCTGGTGATACCTCACATCCAGTGCAGGAGTTTCCGGTCCCCAGTTATTTGTCACCAGTATGACAGTAGAATCGTGACGCATAATATCTTCCACCCGCTTACTTAAACTCTTTAAAACGGCCGGATCCGGACCGGAAATCATAAACTGCACCGGAAAATCCATATACATCAGATTATATTGTTTCATACGGACATATCCCTGAGGGTAATGTTCCGACAAATATTTTTGCAAACCGTTCAAATTTTCTTTCAAAGTGGCAGGTGAGGTAAAATCTACAATCAACTCCCCATAACTTAAAGCAGGCTCGGCAACCGTCCGTACCAGATTGTACCGGGAAGGTGTTCCGCCAAGGCTGGTGGTTACCGCCGTAATTTCAGGCCGGCTCATCAGATAGCGTTCCATAGAAGCCAGATCTGTTTTAACGATCTCAGGATTCGTCCCGTAAGGCATCTGATATTCAATATAAAGCTGATTATAACTTAAATTCGGGAAAAAGCCCTGTCGTACAAAGCGGAAAGCCCATACACTGATGACTAACAAAATTACTAGTACCAGGATTACCATCCAACGGTAATGCAATGAAAACTGCAGGATATTCCGGTAAAATCGATATACTTTCTTTTTATATATAACCTCTTCACTTACCGGTTTACCTTTCACCTTCAATACCCGGTCTGCCTGTATGGGCACATAAGCTAAAGCCAATATCCAACTCAGCCAAAGGGATACCGCCAACACAATAAACAAGTCCCGGACATATTCCCCTGTCGTATCCGGAGAAAGAAAAATAGGTAAGAAAGTCAGAATTCCTATCGTTGTCGCCCCCAGCAACGGCCAGGCCGTTTTTTTCGTAATATTTACCAAAGCAGCCGGTTTTTTTACCCCTCTTTGCAAATCGAACATAATTCCGTCCACAATCACAATGGCATTATCCACCAGCATACCCATAGCGATGATAAAGGAAGCCAGCGAAACCCGTTGCAGCGTACCATGCATCATATGAAGAACCACAAAAGAACCCAGTACGACAATAACCAGACCGGCTCCGATGATATAACCGCTACGGAACCCCATCGATAACATAACGATAAAAATTACGATCAATACGGATTCTATCAGATTAACCATAAATACGTTTATCGCATTCTTTACCCGGGTCGGCTGGAAAAATACTTTTTGAAACTCGATTCCGGCCGGAATAATATTTTCTTTCAATTCCGCCAATCTCCGATCCACTTTTTTCCCCAACTGAATGATATTTCCGCCTTTTTGCATAGCGATAGAAATTGCAATCGCAGGGAGGGTATCATATAATACTCCTTCCCGGGCCGGTTGAACATATCCTTTAGAGATATCTGCAATATCTCCCAGGCGAAGTTCGTCTTCCTCATGTCCCCGTATCAACAGGTTCCGGATATCATTGATATCGGTAAAATTTCCGTTTACTCCCACCCGGATTCGTTTTTCTCCGCTATTATAATAACCCGAATATACTGTCTGGTTCTGGTTATTAAGGGTCAGGATCACCTCTGCGGGATGTACACCCAGATTAGCCATCTTATCCTCCAATATCCGGATATCGATACAGGATTGGCGTTCTCCGTATATATCCACGCTACTCACTTCGTCAATATCCAGTACTGTCCGCCTCACCAATTGTGCATAATCCATCATTTCCTGATAACCGAATCCCTGAGAGGTCATTGCATAAAACATCCCGTATACATCCCCGAAGTCGTCCATCACCAAAGAAGATTGTGCTCCTTTCGGGAGCTGAGATTGTACATTTGCAACTTTGCGGCGTAAGATATCCCAATTTTGCTGCAATTCATCCAAAGGTACAGTACTGCTTAATTCCACTAAAATTTCAGAAACATCATCCATAGAACGGGATTCTACATGATCCAAATCCCCCATAGAACGTATGGACTTTTCCAGTACATTGGTTACTTCCAGTTCTACCTGAAAAGCATTTGCTCCCGGATAAGCCGTAATCACCATAGCCTGTTTAACCGTAATAGCCGGATCTTCCAGTTTACTCATCGTCATAAAGGAATAAATGCCTCCTACAATAAGTACAACGACAAGGAAATATACTAAAGCTCTGTTTTTTAATGCATACTCGGTAAAATTCATATTTGAAAATTGAATAGTTAAGAATCAAAAGTGAAACAGTATCATAAAAGTTTACCGACATTGGAAGACGGAACGGGAGGCAAAACCCTGACGACCTGTCCTTCTTTCAGATCATTCACTCCGGCAGAAACGATTGTCTCTCCCGGACGTAAATCCGATTCCACAATCACTTCCCCATCTTTCAGGACCCGCTTTACATCCACCGGCATCATTCTCACTTTCCCGTCGTTAGCATCGAAAAGCCATACATAAGAACGGTAATCTTTCCAGAAAAGAGCAGAAATAGGTATAATAGACAGATCTTCAGCAAAGGGGATATACTGAATTGTAACACTGACACTCATACCGGCAGCCAGATTCAGTTTTTGTTTTGGTTCTCTTTTCAAACGAAACCGGACCTTAAACAATTGATTAAAATTAGCTTTACGGGTAATATCCAAAAATTCAAGAGGTAAAACATCATCCGGATAGACATCAGCTATGCAACTAAATTCGGCAAAATCTTCCTGACGGATATAGTCTACTGAAGGAATATCTATGCTAACTTCCAGATAGTCATTATTGATCATGGACAATACCGGTGTGCCCTGATTCACTATTTCATAGGCGTCAAAATATTTATTCTGGATATAACCGTCAAAAGGGGCCCTCAAACGGGTATCTTCCAATGCGTTCTTTTGCCCGTTATACAAAGCAGAGACACGTTTCAATGCAGCAACAGCCTTATCATATTCATTTACAGGAACACTTTTTTTCTGATACAATTGCATGATTCGCTCCGACTCTCCTTTTACCTGTATGTATTCGGCATAAGCGGCATCGTATTGAAGCTGATAATCACGGGGATCCAAACGGGCTAACAATTTCCCTTTTCTGACATATTCTCCTTCATGCACATAGATATCCTTTATCGGACCGGCAACCCGGAAAGCGAGTTTTACATCAGAGGCAGCCTGCAATTTTCCCGGATAAGTCACTTTAAACAAGCCTTGATATGCTTTTACTTCTGTCGTCTTCACCAATTGAGAGATCGTTAAAGGAGTTGTTTTTTGGCGGCATGCTCCCCATAAAAGCATAAATCCCATAACTATTATAAGCCGAATAAACGTCTTTTTCATATATATCCTATCATTTTTACAAAAGCTAAAAGAATAAAACGTTTATATATACTTATCTGAAGGCAGACTTGTTTCATTTTAACGACTAAAAAGACATTTTCAATTCTTTAACACTAGTCCAATTATTAATTAAAACTTTTTCTATATTTGTAGTAGGTTATTTTTTTAACATGGTTAAATATGCAGTATTTCATCAGTTCATTTTACTTCTTAAAAAAAAGAGCATATACCTTCTTTTCACTTTTTGCATACAAGCCGTTTTGGGATACCGGCACTTAATTGCAGGTATTCACTGATATCGTATTTTTCTGTCAATCGGCAAAACAAATATCGTATTGAATTCGTTATCCGGTGTAAGTACGACTTTTAATTACTCATATATTATCAACTTGGGAAAAAAACAAAAAATGGAAAGGAAACAAATTGTAGCTGCTTATCTGCGTGTTAGTACAGATAAACAAACGATTCTGAATCAAAAAAGCGAAGTGCTTAACTTTTGCCGGAAGCAGGATATGCAAGTTACTACCTGGTGTACAGAAACCGTCAGTGGCACCAAAAAGGAAACAGAACGTCAGTTGGGGACGTTATTAAAAAGGTTGCAACAAGGGGATGTTCTGATCATCACAGAAGTATCTCGTTTAAGTCGTAAAATGCTAAACATCATGAACATCATTCATCAGTCTATCGAAAAAGGAATCACCATTCACAGTATCAAAGAAGGGTATAAATTCGATACTTCTATCAATAGTCAGGTACTTGCTTTTGCTTTCGGCCTTTGTGCCGAAATTGAACGTACCTTGATTTCACAACGTACAAGAGAAGCTTTGGCCAGAAGACGAGCTGCCGGTATAAAACTGGGAAGACCGAAAGGAAGTATCAGCACCAGTAAATTATATGAACACATTGATGAAATTTTCCAACTCCGCGCAGATGGACTTTCTTTTCAAAAAATCGCCCGGAAATATAAGGTTTCTCCGGAAACAGTCCGTCTGTTCTATTTGAGAAATCTGGTAAAAAAAACCAAAAAGATACTCCCGGCTTCTGAAGTCCAAACCAACGAAACCCCTTCCTGAGAACAGGAGGAATTGAAAATAGAAAACTGTTTTCAGCTAAACGAACCAATGCTTTCTAACAAAAGCTGATTAACGCTTCGCTGATTAATGAGACCAAAGTTCCGGATTGATTTTTAGCCGGAGACCAAAGCTTCGTTAATCAGTGAGCCGTTAAGCAAATTTTAATCCGCCACAAAACATGCCAGTATCTAAAAACAAATTTCCTCTTTTCTTTCCGGAAAAGTTTTATTCTGCCAAACGGCCGGTAGCTTTTAAATATTGCGTTTCACTCAACCGCAATTCTGATTTGGCATCAATCCAATCACTCCAGGCCTTTTGCCACTGAGCCTGGGCCTCCATATAATTGGTCAGGTTTTCCATCCCCACTTCATAGCGATTTTTGCTCACAGTCAGATTTTCTTCCGCCTGGAGTAAAGACTTACGAGTCATCTCTACACGGCTAGCAGCATCTTCCACATTAAAACGGGCCCGGGCCGTTTCCAGTTGCATGAGTTGTATCATATCTGCTCTTTTCAGTTCGCTTATGGTCTGTTCAGAGCGGGCTGATTTTATTTTATTCCGCCCTTCGCTCCAATGGAATACCGGTACTTTTAAAGAGACAATAGCCATAAAAGAAGACATCCCGTCGGATTCGCCATTCAATGCAATCCCGTCCGTATACCCATAAGATGCAGATACTCCCAACTGAGGCAGGAAATCAGAACGGGTCAGGTCTACCTGTTTTTTCTTTAACTCTATTTCTTTTTCCAGAAGATTATATTCTGGTCTTCCTGTTATATCAGGATTTCCCTCCAATATACCGGGAGTTAAACCATCCTGTAAAGAATCCCGGATTTGCAGGCTTGAGTGAAGATCGACTCCTATTATCCGGCATAAATTCATAGCCGCTAATGTTTCCCCATGCCGGGCTTTTTGTAACAACAATTCCGCTTCATTGAATTTTACCTGAGCTTTTAACAAATCATTCCGAAAAGCCATTCCGGTCTGATACGCATCTGTCAGATTTTTTACCAGTTCTCCCACTACCTCTTTATATTTCAAAGCAGATAAGACCAATTCCTTTACTTTCAGATATTGCCAATACGCCCCGTCAGCTTCAGTAATCACTTCTGCCCGGTTGTATCTGACGTTTAAATAAGCCATATCAGCTCCGATAGATGCCATGCGAAATGCAGAACGCACCTTTCCTCCCATATATAAGGGCTGCTCCAAAACTCCCCCTACCGTATAGGCATTATCCAACCCCAAAGACAATGCAATATCCGGCATAAAAGCATATTGGTTAAAAATTGGAGTTCTGTCTGCTCCTACCACAGGTTTACCTGTAGCCGGATGAATCAGATAATTCGGCTTTAACTGCCCGGAAGCATCCGGAACAAAAGTTGGCAAATATCCCCCATCAATTTTAAACGAATACTCTTTTTGCATATAGGCATACATACCCATAGCCGAAATTTTCGGAAAAAAATTAGCCCGGTAAACTTTTTTGTCATAGTTCGCCTTTACAGCTTGCTGACCGGCAATTGCCATTTTTTTACTGTTCTCCAAAGCCATACTCCTGCATTTCTGCAAATCGAGTTCTACCTGTGCCTGCAAAAAACAAACTTGCAAAAGCAAAAATACTGTCAACAGTGTTCTCATTTTATTTACTTTACACACACTTACTAATCTATTGCATCTATTTTCACTTTTTTCCCTTTTATCCGGAAAAAAAGAGAGTATAATACCGGTATAAACACCAGAGTAATCACCGAACCGACCAGCAATCCGGACATAATTGTAACTGCCAGAGAACCGAAAAGGTCATCCCACAACAAAGGAATCATTCCAACGATAGTAGTCAACGAAGCCATCATGACCGGACGGAAACGGGAAGAAGAAGAATCGAGCAAAGCCTGGTAAGGATCTTTGCCGGATCCGATTTGTAAAGTAATCTCATCCAATAAAACCACTCCATTCTTAATCATCATTCCGATCAATCCCAAAGCCCCGACGATTGCAACAAAACCAAAATCTTTTCCGCTCAATAACATTCCGAATACAATTCCGATGATGGCCAAAGGCAGACAGAGCATAATAATAGCTGGCTTTTTAAAATCCTTAAACAGCATAATCAGAATGGCTATCATCATAATGACAGCCCAAGGTAAACTACGGAAAAGATACTTTGTCGATTGACTGCTGGCCCGATATTCTCCTAGCCACTGTTTTGAATATCCCTCCGGCAGTGTAATTGTATCGGTCTTTTCCATCAAAGCTGCCCGTACTTCTGCAGCCGTATGTCCGGAAGCATTATTACACTGCGCTTTTATAGCCCTTTGTCCGTTATATCGCCTTACTACCAAGTCTTCCCAGCAGATCCGGATTCCCCGGGTCGCCTGATTCAAAGGTATAGATCCTATTGTTTCTGACAAAAGCTCCTCCGATTTAACCGTACCCATCAGTAAACCCTTTATGGTTTCTCCATTTATCCCAACTACAGAAGGCATCATACTCCATACCGGAATATTATTCAGGGATTCTAATTTCTCTCCTTTATTGTCTACACTTTTGATATAAATCGGTAAAGAATGTGTCCCTTCAAAAAAAGATCCCACAGGCATCCCGTCCGTAGCAGCCAACATGGAAACTCCAATATCTGAACGGGACAAACCGGCCATTCGGGCTACAGGCTGGTGATAATCTACTGTCAGCACCGGTTTCATCGGTTCCCAATCATTGCGTACCAACATGGCGGAAGGTTCGTCTCTCATAATCCGCTCCGCCTTTGCAGACAGTTCTTTTAATACCGCGGGGTCCGGTCCGGTAAACATTAACTCCACCGGAAACTTTTCATACATCAGATTATACCGCTTAATGCGTACATAAGCATCCGGAAAATTCCGTGTTAATTCTTCCTGCAAAACCGGGATAGAGGTTTTCAGGACTTCCGGATCAGTATAGTCCACGATTAATTCTCCGTAACTCATGGAAGGTTCTGCAATAGAACGCACTAAATTATAGCGGGAGGGTGTACCGCCAATACTGGTAGTTACATGAGTAATACCGGGATAATTCAATAAATAATCCTCCACTTTTTCCAAGTCAGCTTTCAGTCTCTCTACCCGTGTCCCTTCCGGCATACTATATTCAATATAAAGCTGAGAATAGCTTAAATCAGGGAAAAAGCCCTGAGGTATATAGCGG
>JAEXFF010000309.1 GCA_023400335.1 Bacteroidota bacterium | reverse complement strand
GATAAAACCTCCCTGTAAGTTCGGGTATTTGTAAATAGCTTGCCATTGGTCCCAAAGGTTTCCGGAAGAATTTCCCATAGCATGGGAATATTCTGAAGGAACGACCGGGCGGTCACTGCCGTTTTGCCCGATGTGTTCCAACCATTTGGCACCGGGATACTGAGGCACATACATGTCTGTATTCCACTCCCACAGAGCACGTTCGTAACATACAGGCCGGTTCATACCGTCTTTTTCCCGGTCTTTTATCCACAGATAAGTCTGATAAAAATTATATCCGTTTCCAGCTTCATTTCCGAGCGACCAAATGGTGACACTGGGAAAATTTTTGTTTCGTTCATACATATTGATTGTCCGGTCCATGTGGGCTTTCAGCCATTCCCGATTATTACCCAAAGTTCCTCCCTTGCGTAAATCGTAATACATCCCGTGGGATTCTATATTTGCTTCGTCGTATACATATAGACCATATTCGTCACATAGTTCGTAAAAACGGCGGCTTTGCGGATAGTGACAAAGACGGACAGCGTTCAGGTTATTTTGTTTCATCAGTTCAAAATCCTTCCGCATCAATTCTTCGGTTACATAATGGCCGGTAAGGGGGTCGTGTTCGTGTATATTGACTCCTTTTAATTTAATGGGTTGTCCGTTTACCATCAATACCGTATAAGGACGTCCGTTAACGTCTTTTTCTGCAATTTCACGGATTTCAAATTTCCGGAATCCGACTTTAAAGGGGACGACTTCAAGAGTCTCTCCTTCTTTTTGCAGGATCATCAATAATTGATAAAGCCGGGGATTTTCGGAAGTCCAGGTATCTACGTGGGGTAAAGTCTTTTGGAAATCCACTGTTTTGACACTTCCAGCTTCTACATTTATGTTTTTAGAGGAAGAAGCAACAGTTTTTCCCTTACTGTCCAATAATTCGTAAAGAGCTGTTAGTTGTGCGGGTTGGGAACTGCTGTTACGTAAATCCATGCTCAAAGCAAATATTCCGTCTTTATATTGTCCGTCCAGGGTAGAAATGACCCGAAAGTCTTGGAGGGCCGTTTTAGGTTGTGACCAAAGATAAATATCCCTTTCGATCCCGCTGATCCGCCAAAAATCCTGACATTCGAGGTAAGAGCCGGTACTCCAGCGGTAGATTTTCAGGGTCAGGACGTTTTTACCGGCTTGAACATAAGGGTTAATGCGGAATTCTGCCGTATTTTTTGAATCTTCACTATAACCTACTTCCTGTCCGTTAATATAAACGTATACACCGGATTTGGCGCCGTCGATGTTCAGGAAAATATCTCTGTTCATCCAGTCGGCAGGGATTTCAATATCCCGGCGGTATATTCCGACGGGATTGGCTTCCGGTAAAGTCGGAGGCTGTGGTTTACGGGGTTTGAATTCGTATCCGTGATTCGTGTAAATAGCTACTCCATATCCTTGTACTTCCCAGTTCCCCGGTACCTGGATGTCATGCCAGCGGTCTGTAGAAAGTGTCGGATCCGTAATGTTTTCCGGAAGATCTTTGTAAGAATCAACGAAATAGAATTTCCATGTTCCGTTTAGCAGTTTGTAAAACTTGCTGGAAGAGTAATCTGATTTCAGGGCATTCTCACGGCTCTCATAAGTCATAAAAGAAGAGCGGGGATATTCTTTATTGACGGCTACCGTCTGAACATCTTGCCAGTAAGGTTTGTTTTGGGCTGTCGTTTGCTGTACGCAAAAGGCACATACGATAAAAAATAGGATTTTTTTCATGAAATTGATCGGTTGATTATAATAACATTTAATTTTGACAACACTTTTGGATTGCTTACGCCTCTGTCCTGAACCCCCGTAAAATAATCAGCTGTCTCCCTGCGAGATGACAGAGACGAAGATAGTGAAATATTTTACAAAGTAAAAAACTTTAAAAAAAAGAATTCCGCTTATTTTTGCAGATTGAAAAAGTGGAAAGCCGGAAATTAATTATTTAGATCGATTATGGGAAACAAAGAAGAAAAGCTATTTATGCGGGAATTTTTCCGGAAAGCCGGCAAAGCAATATACGATTATCAGATGATAGAGGAGGGAGAGAAGATATTGGTGGGGGTTTCGGGAGGAAAGGATTCTTTGGCTTTGCTGGAAGTACTGGCCTTGAGGGCCAGGGATCCGAAAAACAATTACACTGTCGTCGCTGCCCATATTGCCGTTGAAAATGTTGTTTATGAAACGGATCACACTTATATACGGGAATTATGCGATCACTTGGGGGTAGAATTGGTGGTAAGGACTGTAAATACCGAGGTAAAAGAAAATTCCGGGAAACCGGCTTGTTTTGTGTGTTCCTGGAACAGGCGGAAAGCTTTATTTGAAATCGCAAAGGAATTAGGGTGTAAAAAACTGGCATTGGGACATCATCGGGATGATGCCGTAGAGAGTTTGCTGATGAGTATGATGTTTAACGGGACGATAGCCAGTATGCCTCCCCGATTGACTATGTTTAACGGTACCTTTACTTTGATTCGTCCTTTTATTTATATCACCAACGAAGAAACGGCCCGCTATGCCGTTTACCGGAATTTTCGGAAACAAAAAAAGTGTTGTCCTCATGAGCATGCTACAAACCGGGATACTGTGCGGCGCCTGCTTCAGGAACTGGAAACTTTTTCTCCTTGTGTACGGAATAATTTATTTGCAGCTATGAAAAATATACAACAGGAGTATTTGCCTTGAGCGGAGGGTTCAGTTGGAGTATAACAGTTCCGGGATTTGGTCCATCTGAGAGATTATTTTTGCCGTTTCAGCCAGCCGGCCGGAGCTATTATGTCCCCCTGTATATAAGAGTACATCAAATCCCAGAGCCTTTGCAACTTCCGCATCGTGAATGGTATCCCCTATCATCAGGGTTTCTGCAGGGCAAAGGTGATATTTATCAACCATCTGTTTCCCCCGTTCGACTTTTCCGGAGGCGTATATATTGTCGGAACCGCACACCTGGTAAAAATAATCCTGAATATGGAAATCGGTTACCATCTGTTTCAACAGATCTTCCCGTAAAGCAGACAGAATATATTGTTTTATCCCCAAATGCTGAATTTGACGCAATGTATCCGTAACTCCCGGATTCAGGCAAATTCCCTTGGCACAGAGATCATAAGTCTCTACAAAATCTACTGAAATTTCGTGTAAACTTTCTTGTTGAAGGTCAAATCCTACTTTACGGTAAAAATCTTCTACAGGAAAACCAAATACGTCCCGGTAGGTGGCTAAGCTGAGGGTTGGAAGTTCTCTTTTTTCGAGCATGCGGTTCAGGGTATTAACCCCTGTATTTACATCATTTAATAAGGTTCCGTTCCAATCCCAGACTACATTTTTATATTTTTTCATTTTTGCCCAGATATCTGATTATTTCGTTGTGTTAGCTCTTCACTTTCCATTCAGCCTTTACAGGCATATCCTATTTATAAAAAGCCTCGACTCCCGGCCAATCCAGTTTTCGCTTTGCGATTTCTTCGGGATAAATCATATATATGACTTCCGCTTCGGTAGCCAGTTCTCCTGCCGCATTAAATAATTCCACATGAGCTGTGACGAAGCGTTTTTCTGTTTTTACAGTTTTTGCCCTTAACGTAATTTCGCCTTTGTTTGTATATACCGGTTTCCGGTATTTTATCTCCATCCCGGTTGTAACTCCTGCTGTTTTGGCGTAAGAGAATATGGCCCAGCTTGCGATTTCATCGATCAGTGTAGCTTGTATTCCTCCGTGTAAAACGTGAAAGAAACCCTGATAATTTTCAGAAGGCATCCAACGACAACTAATGTAGTCTCCCTCATCGACAAATTTGCATTTTAGTCCGTAAGGGTTTGTGGGAGAGCATCCAAAACAGTTATATCCTTCTAAATCTGCATAAGCATTATACATTTCACGCTTTTTCATAATTTCACGCTTTATTTCAGCGGATAAAATTAATATATTTCTGAAAAATAAGAAATATCTCCCTAAAGATGGCCTTGGGAGAGAAAGATTGATATTTTCTGTGGAAATCGGTTTAAATTCTGCTGATTAACGGAACGGAAATGCCTGATTTATGAGAGGGCATTGCAGGTACGTTAATCAGCGATTTGTCAGATAAGTAGGGATCAGGCAGGAATGCTGTTCATCCGGAAGTGTCTTCCGGAAAGGTATATTCGGAGAAAATGATTCCGGTCTTTTCCGTAATTTATGCTAAATTCGAAGCGATCAGGTCAGCGCATGCCTGCATTTCCGCTTTTGAGAAATCCTTTTTCGGATTGGAAAAATTCAAATCATTTCCATTTTGGAGGGGTACTAAATGAATGTGGGCATGAGGCACATCCAATCCTAATACTGCTATGCCGATCCGCTGACAGGGAACACTTTTTTGAATGGCTTTTGCTACTTTTTTTGCAAAAACCATCATTTCCGCTAATTCCTCGTCCTTCAAGTCAAAAATATAGTCTTCTTCCCGTTTGGGAACAACTAGAGTATGTCCTTTTTGCAATGGAGCAATATCCAGGAAAGCATAAAATTTTTCAGATTCGGCTACTTTATAAGAGGGAATTTCTCCCTGGATTATTTTAGTGAAAATAGAGGCCATCTTTTTTATTTTTTGATTCGGTCATTTTATTGTCTAAGATATTCTTTCCCTTTTTGAACTAGAGGGTAATATCTAAAATTTCAAATTCCATTTCTCCGGCCGGAACTTTTACGATGACTTTATCGCCTATCTTTTTACCAACTAAAGCCTGGGCTATAGGAGTATGTATAGACAATTTACCGGCTTTAAAATCCGCCTCTGTCTCGGACACTAACGTATAAGCCATTGTTACTCCTGTTTTGATATTCTTTATGGTGACTTTATTCAGCATTTGTACTTTAGAAGTATCCAATTGGGATTCGTCAATAACCCGGCAACTGGCAATTGTATCCTGTAATTGAGCTATTTTGGCTTCTAACAGGCCCTGAGCATCTTTAGCTGCATCGTATTCCGCATTTTCTGAGATATCACCTTTTTCAATGGCTTCTCCAATAGCTTTGGATATTTTAGCTCTTTCCACATTTTGGAGTCTGTCAAGCTCGTCCTGGAGCTTTTTTAAACCCTCTTTCGTTACGTAAGATACTTTTCCACTCATAATATATAATTTAAGCTCTAGTTAATACATAAAAAAAATAAATGACACTTATCCTCCAATAAGTGCCTTTTATCTAAAAAAGAATTCCTATAATTGGGAATCCTCACCTCCGATACAAAAATATAAATTTCTCCGGAATAAAAAAAATTTTTTAGTTTTTTTATTCAAACGTTTTCAGTCTCTTTCTTTTTCCGTGTAAAAATAAGGTAAACAACAGATATAGTTTTGATTAGAATTAAGAAATAAATTCTTTTCAGAACAAACATATAAACTTACAATTATAATTCTATCAATAAGTTATGCGACTGAATAACGTCCGTTTATTTTGGTCAAAAATAAAAAAAAATTACTTCGCTTTTACTCAATGAAGTTGTTTTTTTTTAATTCATTATCAATTCGTTTCGAATGAATATTTTATCCATTTCTCCCAGCGGTTTTTACATAAAATAAACGGACGTTTTGTGTGTGAAGCAAAGTCGGTTTTACCTCTTATAATTTACAGTTTCCCATGGAAAAGGATGAAAATAATTTAACTTTCTGTCCTAAAAAGGCTGAAGCGGAAAAATTTTATAACCGGGGCAGTTATGAGATGGCATTCCGGCTTTATTTGGAATTAGCTGAAACGAAAGATCCTTCCGTCTTTTTTATGTTGGGAAATATGTATCATTACGGTCTGGGTACATCGGTAAATTTTGAAAAGGCTTTGGTTTATTATAAGATGGCGGCAGAAAAAAAAGAAATGAGGGCCCGTTGTTGTTTGGCTTTAATGTATTATAAAGGAGAAGGGGTAAAAAAGGATCTGCTTATCGCGAAGCGTTTGCTGGATGCGGATGCTGAAGTCGATATCCGTTCTTTGTAAAGTTGAGAACTGTTAAGGAGAGGATAACGAGGGATTTTCTTCAAGTGAAATGAAAATCTCTGTCGTTTCCGGATCAATGAAATAATTCTCCTGATTTGTTCCCGGATCAATTTCACTGCTGAATGAAACCGGAATCCCGGGTGAAATCTTTTACCGGAACTGGAGTTTCATTCAGCAGCGAAACATTTATTTGCTTTTAAACGGAACTGACGATCCGTTAGCTGAAAAAGTAAACTTTTAGATTAGCCTTTCTTATGTTTGTTTCTTTTTATAATTTATACTGAAGTAGTTGGCTGATTGTGTCGTAATAATCCCGTTCTACCGTCAGGTAATTTTCCTGACTGTCATATAAAGTGGTTATTTCTGCAAAATAATCAATCATTGAAATTTGTCCGGCGGCAAGTGCTTTGTTTAGAAGTTCAACACTGTGTTGTCCGGACAGAATTGTCGCGTATTCTTTACAGGAAATGTCCAATGCTAAGGCCTTTTCATAAAGTTGTTGCAGGCCCGATTTCAGGTTTTGGGTATTGTCTTCTAAAAGGGCAGTGGAATATTCGAATTGGGCTTTGGCTTTCCGGACGGTATTTTTGTTTTCGAAGAGGGGAATAGAAAGACCGATGACAAAACCGTTTAAGGTCTCATCACTGCCTCCGTTTCTCCGGTAACCCAAATCGAATTTAGGAAGTGACTGGGCCCGGCTCAGGCGAATTTCCCGTCCTGCAATTTCAGCTTGGCCGGTTAAACTTTTTAAATTCGGATCAATGGCCAGGTATTCAGCTTCTAGCTGCGGATAAGCAGGTAAAAGCCAGTTGGGATAGGTGGTATCCTGAAATTCAAGCGGCAGACCTCCGTTTAGGGTCTGGAGCTGTTCGAGTTTGGCTTTTAAAGCAGTTTTATTGAGACGGGAACTGTTTTGAATGTTCAAAAGTTCCAAACGGATTTTGTTAATATCCAATTGATTTGCATCTCCTTCTTCCAGACGCTTTTGATATAAACCGGATAATCTTTGTACATTCTCTACTCTTTCATTCAGTAATTTTTGTTGTTTCCGTAAATAGATAATTTCCAGACAGGTTTGTTGAGCTGTGAGTAAAATTTGTTGGCGTCCTGTTGCATACTGTAAATCGTAAGTAGCTGATTTTAAGTGGGCCAGTTTGTTTTTATGTGCATATACACTCGGAAAATCAAAAGATTGTACGACAGCCATCTCATTGATATTACCCTTTGTATTTTTATCTCCCCACAATTGATTGAATTCAATGGTTGGGTTAGCTAAATATTTTCCTGTATTAGCTTCCAGTTTCTGAGCCTCCATCAGATGACTTCCCGCCTTCAGGGTTTTATTGTTGAGAGCAATGCTTTCCAGTATCTGATTCAGATCCGATTGCGCACATACCGGATAAATATTCAAAACAAGTAACATACCTCCGTATAAATACTTTTTCATATAATTTCTTTTCATAATTGATAATTTTTGTGTTAATGAGACATTTTGCCCGAAAGGTTTCTTTTCCTGTTTGATTATTTTTGTATATTTTTAACTTTCCCCTTTCCCTTTTTTGATAAGCGAAGAATTGAAGTGAAATATACTGAATGCCGGTTTTAAGCGGGTTCTGTTGTCGGACCGGACCCCTGCCGGATAAATATCAAAAGAAGGAAAATGTCTTCATTTTTATAGTTTTAATCCATGTTTTTCTCTGTTTTTCTCCCTGTTTTATTCCCGGACGATTTCTTTTTTCCGGTTTAATAGCTGGTACACGACCGGTATAACAAAGCCATTCAGTAGAGTGGAACTGAGAAGTCCGCCTAAAATCACCTGTGCCATCGGACTTTGTATTTCGTTGCCCGGTAAACTCCCTCCTACGGCAAGGGGAATCAGGGCGAGAGCAGACGTCAGAGCCGTCATGAGGATCGGATTTAAACGGTCCAGGGATCCTTGAAGGATGCTTTCTTTTAGGGATAAACCTTCTGAACGTAACTGATTATAATGGGATACCAATAATATTCCATTCCGGGTTGCTATACCGAATAAAGAGATAAAACCGATAATGGCCGGAATACTGATGACCCCGGAAGTGATCCAGATACTGATAATCCCTCCGATGATAGCTAGCGGTAAATTCAGCATGATGATACCGGATAGAGAGAGATTCCGGAATTCATGGTACAGAATAAGGAAAATAATCAATAACGAGATTAAAGAGGTTAGAAAGAGGATACGGGAAGCTGCCTGTTCGCTTTCAAACTGACCTCCGTATTCGATATGATATCCTTCCGGAAGGATTATCTTTTCTCCGATTTCTTTTTGAATATCATTGACGACACCTTTTAAATCCCTGCCGGCCACGTTGGCTGATACGACAATTTTCCGCTGTACATTTTCCCGGCTGATCGTATTGGGACCACTCAGCGGCAGGATCTCAGCTACATAGTGAAGGGGAATATTTTTGCCATTGGCATTCAGCATCAGATTTCCGATTGCTTCCATATTCTCCCGGTTGACATCGTTGATTTTAACCGTTAGATCGAATACTTTCCCCCCTTCATTGACTTGGGAGACAACTTGTCCGGAAAGAGCTACATTGATGAACTCCGAAAACTGCGGCAGTGTGATACCGTATTTTGCCAATATGTCCCGTTTGGGCGTGATTTGCAGCTGAGGACGTTCAATTTGTTGTTCCACATTTAAGTCGGCAACCCCGTCAATATTTTGAATCGCTTGTTTTATTTGAGTACCGATATTGAATAATTTATTCAGATCGTTCCCGAATAATTTAATGGCAATATTAGCTTTTGTTCCGGATAGCATGGCATCGATCCGGTGGGAAATCGGTTGTCCGATTTCTACATTTACTCCTTTCAATGTCCCCAGTTGCTGCCGCACATCTGCCAGAAACTCGTCCCGGTTTCTTTTATCC
>JAEXFF010000301.1 GCA_023400335.1 Bacteroidota bacterium | reverse complement strand
TTCCCCGGTATACCCCAGCCTGTTAAATTGGGACTGGCCGGAGGACCTTTAATTGTAGCCATACTGATCAGCCGTTTTGGTCCGCATTATAAAATAGTAACGTATACGACGATGAGTGCGAACCTGATGCTGAGAGAGATCGGGATAGCCCTCTTCCTGGCCTGCGTGGGGCTGGATGCCGGGGGCGGATTTGTAGAAACAGTGGTGGATGGAGGTGGCTTCTCCTGGATTGGTTATGGTTTTATTATTACTTTTATTCCTTTGATGATTATCGGTATTATAGCCCGCTGGATTTATAAGGTGAATTATTTTACGTTAATGGGACTGATCGCGGGCAGTATGACCGATCCCCCTGCTTTGGCATATTCCAATGCAACTGCCGGAAATGACATGCCTTCTGTGGGGTATGCTACCGTATATCCCTTGACAATGTTTTTAAGGGTATTGACAGCACAAGCCTTGATTCTGAGCTTTGTTTGAAAATCCAAGGAGACTTGAGTTAATGGGGGGCCAGCACCTTTTTTGTCCAGATAAATCCTTTTGAAAAGAGGAAAATTTTTATTGTTTTTCCTTTTCATTCCTACTGTTGTTTTAGATATGATTGGACAGAGGGTTCCGGTTGGTTTCACCCGGCTCGTTCAGGCATCGGGCTTCCCTTCAGTTCTGATTTTGTTTGTTGACAGGGCAATAACTCTGAATGCAATATGTTGGCCATGTAACTGTTCGAAATATTGTTCGTATATATGGTCAGCAGTTGTAAGAAACAGACTTCCGGGCCTGTTTATGGAAAACAGCTGGCTGAAGCGGAATTTGTAAAGCTGGCTTTCGATGTATTCCTGCTGACTGATTGCCTGCAGCTCCAGCCTTTACGGGTTATCGTAGGGAATAAGATCGGAACTTTCGGTTCTTACCGTGACGGTTGCGAACTGTTCCGCAAAGCTGCTTCCCGGGGCAGGGATATCCATATTGTTCAGGGGGCAAACCGTTACGATTTATACGGCCAGCTCAAAGCGAAGGGCGGAGCATCCGGGTGACTGATTTCTTTTTTTCGGAAACCTCTCTGAAACGTTTTGTACGAAAAGAGCGGAATTGTTTAAGCGGACGTACGATATTTGCCCGGATCCGGGTCCGGTAACATTTCGGGGCGGTGACTACCTGCCGGAACGGAATTAGGACGGCCGGAAATCTGAAGCGACTTTGTACGGAAGCAGTTTAAGGGTTTATTTATACTGGATTTTATTATACAAGCAGAAAAAATAGAAAATGGAAAGTCGGAAGTTACTGATTGTCGGAACCGGAACCGGTATATACCCGGACGGAAAACTGAGAACAGGATTATGGCTCAGCGAGCTCACTCACCTTTACGATAGCTCAAAAAAGAGAGCTTATGATGTTGTGGTTGCAAGTCCGAAAGGAGGCGATATTCCCGTCGATCCCCTGAGTCTGAAACCGCTGTACCTGGACAAACTATCCAAAGGCTATTGGAACAATGCGAAGTTCCGGGATATGTTACGGCATACGAAAAGCCTGGAGGAAGTGTCCGTACAGCTGTTCGACTGCATTTATTTAGCCGGAGGACATGGCTCGATGTTCGATTTCCCGGATAATGCCGTTCTGCAAACGCTCGTCAGAAAACACTATGAACACTATAAGATAGTTAGCGCTATTTGCCACGGAGTATGCGGATTATTAAACGTGAAACTATCGGATGGCCGGTACCTGGTAAAAGGTAAAAAGATCACGGGATTTAGCTGGTTTGAAGAAAGCCTTGCCAGGAGGAAAAAAGTCGTGCCTTTCAATCTCGAAGCTGCGTTGAAAGAACGGGAGGCGGATTACAGAAAGGCATTTATTCCGATGATACCTGAAGTCGTAACAGACGGAAATCTGATTACGGGGCAGGACCCGTTTAGTTCCCGAAAAATGGCTGAGGTCGTTATGCGGCAATTCAATAAATAACAGAAAGTATGAATTTGGAAGAAACTTTGAATTTTCGTCGTGCAGTACGGGTATTCGATAAGGACAAACCGATAGATCCTGAAAAGGTGAAGCATTGTCTGGAATTAGCCGCATTGGCTCCCAGCAGTTCGAATATGCAGTTGTGGGAGTTTTATCACATCACACAGCCTGAAAAAATGGCCGGAATTTCCGAGGCCTGCCTGGGGCAGACTGCTACGGCAACGGCAGCGCAAATCGTTGTATTCGTAACCCGTCAGGACCTGTACCGGAAACGGGCAAAATTTGTCCTCGATTTCGAAAGGGGAAACGTCCGCCGGAACAGTCCGGAAGAACGACAGGCCAAACGTATCAAAGACCGGGAGTTGTACTATGGAAAATTGATGCTTTTCCTCTATGCCCGTTTTTTCGGAATCTTAGGCCTGTTCAGGGTCCTGTTAGCCAAAGTTACCGGTCTTTTCCGTCCTATCGTGCGCGAAGTTTCGGAATGCGATATGCGTGTCACAGTGAACAAGTCCTGTGCACTTGCCGCTCAGACATTCATGATTGCAATGGCTAACGAAAAGTATGACACTTGCCCGCTGGAAGGCTTTGATAGTAAACGGATTAAAAAATTGCTGAAATTACCCTCCGGAGCCGGAATCAATATGGTTATTCCTTGTGGTATACGAAACGGGGAGAAAGGGATCTGGGGAGAGCGTTGCAGACTGCCCTTCGATTCGATATATCATCGCGCTTAATATCGCTTTGGGCTTCTTATCTACCTGAGGCTTCCGGTTGGGGAGAACAAACTCTGTGCCCGGCTCTTTTGGGTGGAGTGAAATAAGGGGTATTCTTTTTCCGCTACTTTTAACGGCTTAAAAAGATAACGGATAGGTCGTGATCCTTTTATTTACCTATCGGTATCCTGCTTTTTGTTGTAAGAAGAATAGAAAAATAATACTTGTTTTCTACTCTATTTCTCTGCATTTTGTCTATTTTAGGAAAATTCTTATTATATTTGGGTCAAATGTAAAAGAAATGAAGCTGCTTTTGTGTGGCATATTGACGTTGTTCCTGTTTCTTGCTTCAGAAAGGAGGGAAGAAAAGAGCGGAAGGGGAGAAAATCTTGCATCTGTCCTTTCTGAGGCAAATGCGGAATGGGGGGTTGCCGGTCAGAGCTGCGGAAAAAATTTCTTTCACCCTTGTAAAAATTGGGACGAACTGCTGGCTTATACGGTGGATTTGTCCGGTCAATATAAAGGAGTCTCTTCTGTGCCGGGAGGCATGGCAACTTCCGTGCGGAATGTGGGGGCTGCTTTACTTTCTGCTCTGAAGACGGAAAAATACAGTGATATGTTGTCTGTGCGTTATCTGCATGGTTTTTACGTTTATTTTCTACAGAGGATTCTCATTTAGATTCTTTTTTCATCGGTAGCTACGGTTTGGGGTTTCTCTTCAATGAGAAGAGGGTTGTTTATTTATGTTACCGTAGTGTAAATTTTACTACTCAGACTTGTTTCCTGAAGAAATGGTATATTTTTTGAATTAATCTATACGACAACTTTTTTAAATGAATTTTCGTTAAAAGGTTGTGGTATGGAGATATTGAAAGCATAAATTAAAATTATGGCAGAAAAATTCGGATATGTAACCCAGGTAATCGGACCTGTGGTAGACGTAATATTTGAGGAGGGCGGAGAAAGTTTACCGCCGATTTACGAGGCCCTGGAGATAGAAAGAGATATGGGGGAGAAATTGATTGTAGAAGTAGAGCAACATATTGGGGAAGATACGGTGCGCTGCGTGGCCATGGATACTACCGATGGCCTTCACCGGGGGATGAAAGCCCGGGATCTGGGACATACACTGACGATGCCGGTGGGCCGGCAAATTAAGGGGAGATTGATGAATGTCACAGGAGATGCCATCGACCATCTGGCTCCTTTGGATTATTCCGAGACCCGTTCTATACATCAGGAAGCTCCGAAGTTTAAGGATTTATCGATCACCGAGGAATTTATGTTTACGGGAATAAAGGTGATCGATTTACTGGAACCTTATTCAAAAGGGGGAAAAATCGGATTGTTCGGGGGTGCGGGAGTCGGAAAGACGGTTTTGATTATGGAACTGATCAATAATATAGCCAAGGGACATAACGGTTATTCTGTATTTACCGGAGTGGGGGAACGGACGAGGGAAGGGAACGATCTGTTGCGGGAGATGATAGAATCCGGGGTAATTAATTATGGGGAGACTTTTTTAGAAGAGATGAAAAAGGGAGATTGGGATGTGAAGCGTGTGGATATGGAGAAAGTAAATCAGTCCCAGGCTACGTTGGTATTCGGCCAAATGAACGAACCACCCGGAGCCCGCTTGAGGGTTGCATTGTCAGGGTTGACGGTGGCAGAAATGTTCCGGGATTCCAATGAAGGCGGAAATGAAATATTGCTTTTTATCGACAATATTTTCCGTTTTACGCAAGCCGGTTCGGAAGTGTCGGCCTTGTTGGGGCGTATGCCTTCAGCAGTGGGGTATCAGCCCACTTTGGCTTCTGAAATGGGAAAATTGCAGGAGAGAATAGCTTCTACAAAATACGGTTCCATTACTTCTGTACAAGCTATTTACGTACCGGCAGACGATTTAACCGATCCTGCACCGGCGACGACTTTCAGCTTTCTCGATGCAACTACTGTATTAAGTCGTAAGATTACGGAGTTAGGTATTTATCCGGCTGTGGATCCCTTGGAATCTTCCTCCAGGATACTGGATCCGAATATTGTGGGAGAGGAACATTACAATACGGCCCAGCAAGTTATTGAATTGTTACAGCATTATAATGAGCTGCAGGATATCATTGCCATTCTGGGAGTGGATGAATTGTCGGATGCTGATAAAACAGTGGTGGGAAGGGCAAGACGGGCTCAGCGTTTTTTATCCCAGCCTTTTCATGTAGCTGAGCAATATACCGGTATTCCGGGGGTTATGGTGCCTTTGGAAGAGACGATCCGGGGTTTTCGAATGATTCTGAACGGGGAAATGGATGAATATCCGGAACAAGCTTTTATGAATGTTGGGACGATAGATGAGGTGATTCAGAAGGGTAAGGAAATGATGGCAAAGGCCGGAAAGTAAGAATAATAAATGGAAATTATGATATTAAGAGTCATATCTACAGAGAAGATTCTTTTTGACGGGGCAGTCGACCGGGTGACTTTGCCCGGAAGTTGCGGTCCTTTTACCGTATTGGAGAATCATGCTCCTTTGATTTCGACCCTTCTACCGGGAGAGATTGTGTATTTCACTGAAGGTAAGGAGGCAAAGATTGCTGTAACAGGTGGAATTGTAGAGGTAAGAGCCAACCGGATTGCCGTATGTCTGAATTAAAAGAGGTACAGGCAGTATGGCTCCTACGGAACGAGGGATAGGGAAGGTTTTTGTTCAAAATACTGAATATGAGAAAAATAATTATATGTTTGTCTGTTTTGTTTCTTTTTCTGTTTACTGCTGGAGCTTTTGCAGCGGAGCAGGGAAAGGAGAAAAATACTTTCAATCCGAAGGATGCCATTTTCAGTCATTTGGGGGATGAATACGGATGGAATATTACTTTACCGCATGGAAGGAGTATTCAGATTCCCTTACCGGTTATTGTGCATGGGGAAGAAGGATGGTATATTTTCAGTTCTTCCCGTTTACGGGAGGGAAAATCGTATGAGGGATTTTACATTGCTTCCGGTGGAGAGTATGATGGGAAAGTGGTTGGGGAGAAGGAGGGAAAGATATACAGGCCCCTGGATTTGTCCGTAACGAAAAATGTATTGGCTTTATTTATTACAGCTATCGTTGTCATGTGGGTACTTTTCCCCCTGAAACGTTGGTACCGTCGGAATCCGCTTGTAGCGCCCCGCCGGGGCTTAGGCTTGATAGAAATGATTATTGATATGGTGTATAAGGAGGTAATCGTAGCTGTATTGGAAGGGGAAGCCCGGCGGTTTGCCCCGTATTTACTGACATTGTTTTTCTTCATTTTATTTTCCAACTGGCTCGGCATGATTGTCGTTTTTCCGGGAGGGGCAAATGTAATGGGGAATATATCGGTTACCTTGGTATTGGCTTTGTGCACATTTGTGGTAGTGAATGTATCGGGAACCAAAAAATATTGGAAAGAGATTGTATGGCCGGATGTCCCGGCATGGTTAAAATTTCCGTTACCGATTTTGCCTTTGATAGAAATCTTTGGCGTATTTACGAAGCCGGTCGCTTTGATGATCCGTTTGTTTGCCAATATGATGGCCGGTCATTTGATTACCTTGGTATTGATTGCACTGATATTTGTTTTCGGAGCATTGGGGACAGCTGCCATGGCTGGTTCCACGGTGATTGCTGTACTGTTTGCCGTATTTATGAATCTGATCGATTTTTTGATTTGTTTTATACAGGCGTATGTATTTATGATGCTGTCGACTATATTTATTAGTTTGGCAAGGGTAGGAAGTAAATCTGCTTCCTGAACTGTATCGGAGAAGAAATAATGAAATATTGATAACGATTTAAAATTGAGAAGTATGTTAAGTTTTATTGCATTACAAATGGCGGCCGGATTGAGTCTGGCAAAAATAGGTGCTTGTATCGGAGCGGGTTTAGCTGCTATCGGGGCCGGGATCGGTATCGGTAAAATCGGTGCAAATGCCATGGATGCGATTGCGCGTCAGCCGGAAGAAACGAACAGTATCCGGACAAATATGATTGTAATAGCTGCTTTGATAGAGGGAGTGGCATTGTTTGCGATTATTGTTTGTATTATCGCCTTGTTTGTATAGGATTAACTCCGGAAGAGGAAATGGAATCGTCCTTTTTCAATAAAAAATAAGATTATGGCATTATTTGAGCCGGAATTCGGACTGGTATTCTGGATGTTGGTAGTTTTTCTGATTCTTTTGGGAGTATTGGCAAAGTTTGCCTGGCCAATGATTATCAAAAGTGTGGACGAACGGGCCGATTTTATCGACAAAGGGGTGCAGTATGCCCAGCAGGCGATAGAAGAAAAGAGACAGGCAGAAAAGGATGCAAAAGCTTTATATTCAGAGGCTCAGCGGCGGCAGCTGGAGATCTTACAGGAAGCCCAGCGGTTGAAAGAGAATATTGTCAGGGAGGCCCGGAAAGCAGCGTCGCAGGAAGCCCAGAAAGTATTGGAAGCAGCCCGTTTGGCAGCTGAACAGACAAAAAGAGAAGCAGAAGTACAGATGCGCCGGAGGGTGAGCAAATTGTCACTGGAGATTGCCGGGAAAGTAATTCGGGAAGATTTATCCGGAAAGGAAGCTCAGGAGAAAATGGTGGAAAAATTTCTGGATGAACTGGAGAATAAAAATTGATGAAAAGGAGTAGTTTACGTTTTTTCTGTAAACTCCGGAAGAGAATAGCCGTAAATTTCAGTAGAAAGGATAACACATGAACGAGGGATTAATCTCACAGCGGTATGCAAAAGCTTTGTTCCGGTACGCGAAAGAACTGGGAGTAGAGGAATTGGTCTATGAGAAAATGAAGTTATTTTTGGATAATTACGGAGCTTATCCGGATTTACAGAAAGCTTTGTTGAATCCTGTGCTGTCTCCGAAGGATAAGGAATTATTGCTTTCGACGGCTATCGGAATTGAGCCGGGAGAGGCATATATACGGGCTATCCGGTTACTGATCAGGAATCACCGGGAGAGTTATATGAGAACTATTGCGTTGATATATGAGGATATTTATCGCAAAGCAAACGGTATTATCCGGGTGAATATTATCACGGCCCGGGAATTGGAGCCGGCCGTAATGGAAAAGATCAAAAAATTGGTGACTGAACATACCTCCAGGCGGGTAGAATTTTACAGTTCCGTAGATCCTCAGATCATCGGTGGCTTTATTTTGAAAATCGGTTCGGAAGAGTTGGATGCTTCTGTGAGAAAAGAATTGAAACAGATTCGTTCGGAAATGTTGAAAGTGTGAGAAACGGATAAAAGGGAAAGAAAAATTCCGGGAAAATGAGTTATGTAAGGGAATTAAAAGAAAAATGTTATGAGTAAAGTGGATGAAGTTTCGAATATACTCGAAATGCAGCTTAAAGGAATAGATACGAAGACCGTTTTTGAGGAAGTTGGAACCGTTTTGGAAGTAGGCGACGGGGTGGCTCACGTGTTTGGATTGGACAATGTACGTTCGAGCGAATTGGTGGAATTCGAAAATGGAGTGAGGGGGGTAGCGATGAATCTGGAACAGGATAATGTAGGAGTTATTCTGATGAATGCAGGTGACCGGGTAAAAGAAAATTTTACGGTGAAACGGACCGGACATATTGCTTCCATAAAAGTTGGGGAAGGTTTGTTGGGAAGGGTAGTAAATACCTTGGGGGACCCTATCGACGGGGCCGGACCGATTGAAGGGGAAACGCTGGAGTTACCATTGGAACGGAAAGCACCGGGAGTTATTTTCCGGCAACCGGTGAAGGAACCTTTGCAGACCGGGATCAAGGCTGTCGATTCGATGGTCCCTATCGGCCGGGGACAACGGGAGTTGATTATCGGTGACCGTCAGACCGGAAAAACGGCCATTGCTGTCGATACGATACTCAACCAAAGGGAAAATTTCCGGAAGGGAGATCCGGTATATTGTATCTATGTCGCTATCGGACAAAAGGCTTCGTCTGTAGCTACTTTAGTGAATACGTTGCGGGAAAAAGGAGCTTTGGAATATTGTATTATCGTAGCTGCCAACGCATCCGATTCGGCAGCTATGCGTTATTATGCACCGTTTGCGGGGGCATCTATCGGAGAATATTTCCGGGATAGCGGGCGAAATGCCCTGGTGGTATACGACGATCTCTCCAAACAGGCAGTAGCTTACCGGGAGATTTCCCTGATTCTGAGGCGTCCTTCCGGAAGGGAAGCTTACCCGGGAGATATATTTTATCTGCATTCCCGTTTGTTGGAGAGGGCAGCCCGTATTATTTCCAACGATGAGGTCGCTGCTCAGATGAACGATTTGCCGGAAGTGCTGAGGCCTGTCATAAAAGGAGGCGGGTCTTTGACGGCTTTACCGATCATTGAGACTCAGGCAGGCGATGTTTCGGCATATATTCCGACCAATGTCATTTCTATTACCGACGGACAGATTTTTTTGGATACAGCCTTGTTTAACGAAGGAACACGACCGGCCATAAACGTAGGAATATCCGTATCCCGTGTGGGAGGAAACGCACAGTTGAAATCAATGAAAAAAATAGCGGGAACGTTAAAAATCGATCAGGCCCAGTACCGGGAACTGGAGGCATTTTCTAAATTCGGAGGAGATATGGACCCCGTGACAGCCATGGTAATTGATAAAGGACGTAAAAATGCAAGATTACTGATACAGCCGCAGTATTCCCCTATGCCGGTAGAAGAAGAGGTGGCGGTCATTTATTGTGGTACGCAGGGATTGTTGAAAGAGGTGCCTTTACACCATGTGTCGGATTTTGAAAAATTGTATCTGGAACTCTTGCATGCCCGCTACCGTGAAGAAGTATTGGATCGCTTGAAAGAAGGAATTCTGGATGAGAAAGTGGAGGAACTGATGACGGCTGTCGCAGCGGAGGTAACAGAACGTTTTAAAATTTAAGCGTTTGTAAAAGGGGGAGAGGTAAAAAGACGTTTTCAAAAGCATAATGGACAAATAAAAGGGTAGAAGACTGAAATGAAAGGAATTTCTTTTAGTACAAGGGAAATAAAAGAAGGTATTTATGGCAACAATGCGTGAATTGAAGCGAAGGATTGGGTCTGTCCAATCTTCTCAGAAAATTACCGGGGCGATGAAGATGATTTCATCTGCCCGGCTACGGAAAGCAGAGATTGCGTTGAACCGGGCCATGCCTTATGAAGAACAATTGCGGTCTATATTGAATCATGTGAATGAGAGGGATTGCGATTTTATTTCCCCTTTACGGCAGGAACGGGACATACATCAGGTTGCCTTGGTGGTGCTGGGATCGGATGAAGGACTGTGCGGAGCTTTTAATATCAATATATATAAAAAGTTAGTCCAGGCAGTAGAAGAATACCGTTCGCAGGGAATTATGCAACCGGATGTGTATGCTGTGGGAAAGAAGATCGTAGGGGATGTGAAGCGGATGAAGAATATCAGCTTCAGGGAAGTGCCGGATTTATTTGCTGCCGCTCAGTATGCGGAGGGGGTCAAAGCCTTGTCGGACGAACTGATCGGCTGCTTTCAAACGGGGGAGATCGACCGGGTGGAAGTGATTTATACGCATTTTAAAAGTATGGGAACCCAGACGGTAGAACGCTTACATTTGTTGCCACTGAGGCCTCATAAACAGGATGAACAGGCTGGTCCCGACCGTCAGGAAAAGCAATTGATTTATATTTATGAACCCGGATGCCGGGAAATTTTTGAAATTTTATATCCTTTAATTGTCCGGACAATGTTTTATAAGGTGTTATTGGAAAATCAAACTTCAGAGCAGGCTGTACGAATAGTGGCTATGCAGATGGCCAGTGACAATGCCTATAAATTGCTGGGTAATTTACAATTGGAATACAATAAGCTGCGGCAGCAGGGAATTACCACAGAATTACTGGATATGGCCGGAGGAAACGTACAGGAGTAAAAGCAGAGCCGGTTGTTTAAGCTTGATTCTCAGTATAAGGGATTGTCCAGGAAGTAATTGTGGTGTATGCATTCTTTTTTGTTATAAAACTTTCGTTCGTTTGGATCTTTCCTGCAGCAGAAATTGATTTTACGTTTCAGTTGATAGGTACTTTATGGGTGTTGGTCGGTATAAATAAAGGATTAATCAGTATAAATAGGGAATTCGTATAATAAAATTGTTCTTTAACTGCTCTTTTTTTATTTTTGTGTGAGTGAAGTGAAAAGTGTTTGTAAAATCTGATTGGAAAAGCACCAATCGTTTATTATTAATTCTCTCAACGGGATTTTGTGAAACGATTGCTGAGTGAAATAAGTAGAAAACATACAAAGTAATACAGGTTTAGTTAGTTTAGAGTGATTAGGTTTGTGTGAAGCCGCCCAAAGGGCGGCTTCAGTAATTCTATCAGAGCGGGACCGTCTGGGGTATTGCTCCCGGAAAATCTGACCGGTCGTAGAAAACAGACTTTATGTTCCGGTTTGTATCGGTATTTTAAGCCATGTATTTATCGGTTTAAACGGCGGATTCGTCGACAGAAACAAGGGGTATGTCTAATAAAATTGTCCCTTACAGCTACATCTTTTATTTTTGTTTATATAAAATGTTTGTAAGGCCTTATGGCAAGGCCGAAATCAAACTTATTAAAACAAAAATAAGACGATTATGAAGAGGGTTATTATTTCGGTTATATTTTTTATCTTGGGAATGATTTCACCGGGGAAAGCTCAGGAGAAAACGTGGAGTTTACAGGATTGCATCGACTATGCCCTGGAGCAGAATATCCAGGTGAGAAAGAGTAAAATTGCATGGGAAGAAAGCAAGGAGAATACCTTACAATCCCGGGCGCAGCTTTTCCCTTCCCTGTCCTTTTCTTCCGGACAAAGTTTGGTCAATCACCCCAAAACGACGGATACAGATAAAAATAGCTATACGGGTACTTATGGTTTCAATTCCTCTGTAAGTCTTTACCGGGGAGGAGAATTGCGTTTGAACATCCGGCAACAGGAATTGCAGAATAAAATACAGGAATTGTATATTCAGGAAGCCGAAAATAATATTGAAATTGCTATTACAGAGGGTTATTTGCAGGTTTTATATGCTGCTGAGTCTGTAGAAATCAACAAAAAAACGGTAGAGATTTCTGAAGCTCAGTGTGAAAGAGCCCGGGAGTTGTATGCTGCCGGGGATATCGCGCAGAGTGATCTGGCTCAACTGCTATCCCAATACAGTGCAGATAAGTATCAGTTGGTAGTGGCTCAGACAGCATTGGATGAAAAGAAGTTGGAACTGAAGCAATTATTGGAACTGGATATATCTGCTGTTATAGAATTGGATATTCCTGAAATTCAAGAAAATGAAGTATTGCAAGTTTTACCTTCCAAAGAAGTTATCTATGCTGCAGCCCTTGATTTTATGCCGGAGATTAAAAATGGCCGGCTGGCTGTAAGTGCTGCGGAATATGATGTGGCGATTGCCCGTTCCGGGTATTTGCCTTCCTTAGATCTGACGGCCGGAATAGGAAGCAGTCATCTTTCCGGATCCGGTTATTCCTTTTCAAACCAGATGAAAAATAATTTTAATGAGAGCATAGGGGTGACACTGAGTA